>NZ_JANINU010000344.1 GCF_024508875.1 Phenylobacterium sp. | reverse complement strand
GCGCGGCGGGCGCCGTGGGCGTCAGCGGGGCGATGGGCGTCGCGGCCGGCGGCGGCGCGGCGGGCGCCTGCGCGGTCTTCTCGGCGCGCTTCTCTCCCGAGCAGCCCGCCAGCGCGATCGCCGCCGTCAGCGTCAGGGGCAGGGCCAGCGCAAAGCCTCCCGTCCCGATCCTGGTCCGCATGGCCTCGGCTCCTTTCGCAACACGCCCAGACTGATTGCGGGAACCCGGGCCGCCGCGCAAGCGGGCCGGACGCCTTAAGCGTAAACGCGCAGGGCGAAGCCGTGGACCAGCGCATGCTCCGCCGGCGCCCGGTCGTCGGCCGACAGGTGCGGACCCAACTCGAAGATGCCGGCCTTGATGAACTCAGGCTCTCCCCAGCCGTGCTCCGAGAGCCCCGCCGTCGCGCGGGCCAGCGCCGCGTCGTGCGAACCGGCCCTGACGAACAGCAGGACGCGTCGCCGCTCCCCCGTCGGATAGCGCGTGGTCGGCCCGGCCGCCGCCGTCGCCAGGATCAGGTACAGTTCCCCTGTCGTCTCTTCGCTCATCGTCCCGCCTTCCTCCGCCGGGCCAGGGCGAAGGGCGCCAGCGCCGCGGCGACCCCGCCCGTGTTCGACGCCAGATCCTTCCACTGGAACGTACCCGACACCCAGCCCACGACCTGCAGCGCCTCGAACCCCGCGCCGACCGCCAGGTAGGCGCCGCCGATCAGCCATGGACTGACGCGCGGCAGCGAGGCGATGGTCAGCACGGTCAGCAGGTAGCCGTAGGCCACGTGCTCGACGACGTCGGGCGCCGGCACATGGCGCTGGGCGTTGTGGTGCGGGTCCAGCGCGCCGGCCAGCGCCACGCCGAGCACCAGCAGCAGCGCCAGGCGGCCGATCCAGGTGATGAGGGACTGCATGCGCTCCCTGATAGGCGACGGCGGGGGCGCCGCGCCAGCCTTGCGCCAGCCTTCCCGCGACCGTCAGCCCACGACGATCCAGTCGCCCGTGAGCGAGGCCATGGAGACGCCCTCCAGAACGACCCGGCCCCCGCCGCCCAGGTTGACGATCACGTCGTCGCCTGACTGGGTCACCTCGTAGGTGGTCCCGGCGTCCAGCAGGATGCGGTCGCCCTCGGCCCGGTTGAAGTCCGTGACTCGGTCGGTCTCCGCCTCGCCGAAGCTATGGAAGGTGTCGGCCCCGGAGCCACCGGTCAGGGTGTCGTGCCCGCGGTCGCCCGAGAGGTAGTCGTCGCCGGCCCCGCCGAACAGCACGTCGGCGTCCTGGCCGCCACGGACGATGTCGTTGCCGTCGCCGCCCTCGCAGGTGTCGGCGCCGATGTTGCCGTAGACGAGGTCCGCGCCAGCGCCGCCCGCCAGGCTGTCGTTGTCCTTGCCGCCGACCACCCAGTCATCGCCACCGCCGCCCGAGGCCGTGTCGTTCCCGGTGTTGCCGTTGATGTCGTCGAAGTCCGCGCCGCCGGTGATCCGGTCGTCCCCGTCGTCGCCGCGCAGGTAGCTTTGCCCGTCGCCGCCGTCGATGGTGTCGTTGCCCGCTGCCCCCGAGATGGTGTCGGCGCCGCCCAGCCCATCCAGCACATTGGCCGCCACGCCGCCGGTGATGCTGTCGTTCCCCGAGAACAGAAGCTGCCGCATCGGCTCGCTCGTAGGCGCCTCCAGCGCCGCGTAGAAGACGTTGTGGCTGACGTTGGGCGAGGTGGCGAACAACACCTCGCCGTCCTGCGTACGGTAGCTCCAGCCGTTTACGTTACCGTTGAACTCGAACACGTAGGTGACGTGGCCGTCGGTATGGATCCACTCGGTGAGCTGGGGCGGGCGGACCGACTTGCTGGCGGTGTTCTCGGCGGTGGGCCGGAAGAGATCGCGATTGCCCGATCCGTTCGTCGGATCGTTCACACTGAACACGGTCACGCTTTACGCTCCTGCCCTCGGGCCGACATCCGCCAAGGCGGCAGAAGACTAGCGGCCAAGACACGCGACGGCGTCATCCGTCGACGAACCGTACGCTTTCGCCGACGAGCGCGCTCGCCCGCCACGCCTTAGCTGGCGATCGGCAGCACCTCGGTGATGACGCCGGCCTGGTCCAGCTCCGCCTGCTCGGTGCGCCACGCCGAGCCGGTGATCAGCCGGGCCACCGTCAGGCCTTCGGCGGCCAGTTCGACCAGTCGGGCCTCTGTCCGGGACGGAAGCCGCTCGGCGTCGCGCCGAGCCAGGGCCAGCACGTCCTCATGCGCCCCCTCGTCGCACACCAGGACATCTGCGGCGGCCAGCGCGCGGGCGGCGCGCAGGGTCAGCAGGTCGGCGGGCCCGCGGGCGTCGATATACTGGACCCGCCCCGCCAGGGTCGGGCTGTCGAACAGGGCGGCGCGCAGTCGCTCCTTCGCGCCCTCCATGTCGCCCGCCATCGCGGCCTCGGCCGCCGGCCCGGTCAGGGCGGCGCGCAGGAAGCGGCGGCGCGCGTGGGCGTCCGGCAGCGCGCCGCGCACTTCGTCCTGCATGGTGCGGAACAGCGCCGCGATCCGCCCGGTCCCCTCGGGCACGCGGGCCTCGATGTCGTGGCGAAGCATCGTCGCCAGCATGGGGGAGGCGCCCCCCGTGCCGATCGCGGCCACCACCTCGCCCCGGTCGATCACCGCCGGCGTGGTGAAGTCGCAGAGCGCGGGGCGGTCGACCACATTGACCGGCACATTGGCCGCCCGCGCGGCCTCGGCCGCCTGGCGCGCCCACTGGTCATCCTCGCCGGCGACGAAGGCCAGCGTCATCCCGGCGTAGGCGCGAGGGTCCAGGGCCTCGGCCGGCGACAGCCGAACCACCGTGGCGGGCGAACCGTCGAACAGCCGGGCCTTCGCCTCCGCCGCCTCGCCCTCGCCCGCCACGGCCACCGAGCGGCCGGCCAGCGGGAAGAAGGCGGGGAAGGCGTCCATGCTATTTCAGGGTCTTGATGTAGCTGACCAGGGCCGCCCGGTTCTCGTCATTGGGCACCGAGATCATCATCTTCGTGCCGGGCGCGAAGGTCGAGGGGCTCTTCAGGAATGCGTCCAGGTTGGCGTCGGTCCAGGTCCCGCCCTTGTTCTTCAGGGCCGGGGAGAAGGCGAACGTCCCCTCGCCGATCTTCGTGCCGGCGATGCCGACCAGGCTCGGGCCCATCGGCGAGCCGCCGTGGCACATCTTGCACTGCATGTTGAAGAGCTGGGCCCCATCGGCGGCCAGCGCCGGGGCGGCGGCGAAGGCGAGGACGGCGGCTGCGGCGGCGACGCGAAGCATGAAGTCTCCTGGAAATTCGTAGAGGCGGTACGGACTACCCTTGGGCCGCGCGCCAGGCCAAGGCTGGATTTACGCGGCGTTCTGAACAGCGTTAGGATCGGGCCAAATCATTTGATGGAGCAGCCCATGGCGACGACAGTGGATGTGAACGGACGGTCCCTGAACGTCAACTCGCCGCCCGACACACCGCTGTTGTGGGTCCTGCGGGATGAACTGGGGCTGACTGGCACGAAATACGGCTGTGGCGTGGCGCAGTGCGGGGCGTGCACGGTGCTCGCCGATGGCCAGCCGATCCGCGCCTGCCAGACGCCGATTTCCGCGCTCGGCGCCGCGAAAATCACCACCATTGAGGGTCTAGGCGGCAATCATCCCCTCCAGCAGGCCTGGGTGAAGCTGGATGTGCCCCAGTGCGGCTACTGCCAGTCGGGCCAGATCATGAGCGCCTGCGCCCTGCTGGCGTCCAACGCGAACCCCGACGACGAGGCCATCAGCGGCGCCATGGACGGCAACATCTGCCGCTGCGGCGCCTACCAGCGGATCCGCGCCGCCATCAAGGAGGCCGCCGCCATGCCCGCGGCGCCCGCCGAACCCGCCGCCGCGCCCGTCGCGGCGAAGCCGGCCGCGTAAGGGGAACGCCATGAACAAGCCCTTCAAGGACATCGCCTCCGGCGCCAGCCGCCGCGACGTGCTGGCGGTCGGCGCCACCCTGGCCGGCAGTTCGCTGCTGGTCGGCTGCTCCCTGCCCGAGATGCTGTCGGCCGGCTCGAAGGTCGAGGTCGGGGCGTTCGGCCCCTTCCTCAAGTTCGCCACCGACGGGACGGTCACCGTCATCTCCAAGCACATCGAGTTCGGCCAGGGGAACCATGCCGGCCTCGCCGCCATCGCCGCTGAGGAACTGGACGCCGATTGGTCGAAGGTGAAGGTCGAGCAGGCCGCCGCCAACGCCAAGCTCTACGGCAACATCAACATGGGCGGAACGCAGGGCACCGGGGGCTCCTCGGCCATCGCCAACTCCTGGACGCAGCTTCGGACCGCCGGCGCCGCCGCGCGGGCCATGTTCGTCTCGGCCGCCGCCGCCAAATGGGGCGTGCCTGCGGGCGAGATCACCGTCGCCAACGGCGTGATCGCCCACGCCTCCGGCAAACAGGCCGGCTTCGGCGAGCTGGTCTCGGACGCGGCGAAGATCAAGCCGCCGGAAAAGCCCACCCTGAAGAACCCGAAGGCGTTCACCCTGGTCGGGACCGACCGGGTCCGCCGCAAGGACGCCCAGGCCAAGAGCGACGGCACGGCGCGCTACACCCAGGACGTCCGCCTGCCCGACATGCTGGTGGCCATGGTCGCCCACGCGCCGAAGTTCGGCGCCAAGGTGAAGTCCTTCGACGCCACGGCCGCCAAGAAGGTCGCCGGTGTCGTCGAAGTCTACCAGATCCCCACCGGCGTGGCCGTGGTGGCGAACAGCACCTGGGCCGCCCGCCAGGGCCGCGACGCGCTGAAGGTCGAGTGGGACGAGGCCAAGGCCGAGACGCGCGGCTCCGCCCAGATCCTGCAGGAGTTCAAGGACCTCGCCTCGGGCAAGACCGCCGCGCCGACCGACAAGAAGAAGGGCTGGCAGGCGTTCGAGTCCAAGGGCGACGCCGCCCAGGCGGCCGGCGGAACGGCGGCGGTGGAGGTCACCTACGACTTCCCCTACCTCGCCCACGCCACCATGGAGCCGATGAACTGTGTGGCCATGGTGGGCAAGGGGCCGACGAAGCTTGTCTTCGGCTCGCAGACGCCGACCCTGGACCAGATCAACACCGCCGGCATCGTCTATGCCCTGCCCGGATCCATCGAGATCGAGACCCTGTTCGCGGGCGGCTCGTTCGGGCGGCGCGCCAACTTCCAGTCCGACTACGTCACCGAGTGCGTCCACATCGCCAAGAAGGTGGGCAAGGGCCGGCCGGTGAAGCTGGTCTGGACGCGCGAGGACGACATGCGGGCCGGCTACTACCGCCCGCTGGTCCACCACGCCGTCCGCGTGACCGTGGACAAGGACGGCTATCCGGCCACCTGGCGCCACCGCGTCGTCACGCAGTCGATCATGAAGGGCGCCCCTCCCGGCTCGCCCGGCGGCGGCGGCGTCGACGCCACGGCGGTCGAGGGCGCGATGGGCTCGCCGTACCTGAAAGCGACGCCGGTGGTGGACGCCCAGCTCATCACGCCGGACGCCGGCGTGCCCGTGCTGTGGTGGCGCTCGGTCGGCGCGACCCATACCGCCTACGTGATGGAGCACACCATCGACCAGCTCGCGAAGAAGGCTGGCAAGGATCCGGTCGAGTACCGCCGCGCGCTCTACCAGAAGGCGGGCGCCGGCCGGCACCTCGCCGTCTTGAACCTCGCCGCCGAGAAGGCGGGCTGGACCACCCCCGCGCCGGCGGGCTGGACCCGCGGCGTCGCCGTCCACGAGAGCTTCGGCACCGTGGTGGCCCAGGTGGCCGAGGTGAAGATCGAGAACGGCCAGCCCAAGGTCGGCCGCGTGGTCACGGCCATCGACTGCGGCGTCGCCATCTCCCCCGACCAGATCGCCGCCCAGATGGAGGGCGGGACCTGCTACGGACTCTCGGGCGCGATGTTCGGCAACGTCACCCTCACGAACGGCGTCGTCGACCAGCAGAACTTCGACACCTACCGCGTCCTGCGAAACTCGGAGGCGCCGACGGTCGAGACCTACATCGTCCCCTCGGCGAACCCGCCCAGCGGCGTCGGCGAGCCCGGCACGCCGGTGATCGGCCCGGCGGTGGCGAACGCCCTCCTCGCCATCACCGGCCAGCCGACCCTCAGCCAGCCGTTCGTCAAGACCTGACGACGCGTGCTAGCAGCGCCGCATGAACTTCGACCTCATGCGGCTGGTCGCGGCGCTGCTGGTGGTGGTGAGCCACACGTTTCCGCTGGCCGGCCAGGCGCCGTTCCGGATCATGGGCGTGGAGGATCTGGGCGCCCTGGGCGTCTCGATCTTCTTCGTGATCAGCGGCTACCTCGTCAGCGCCAGCTACGAGCGCGACCCGAAGAGCTACCTGCTCAAGCGGATCCTGCGGATCGAGCCCGGCCTGATCGCGTCGCTCGTGGTCACGGTCGGCCTGCTCGCTTTCGTCACAACCGCGCCGGCGGCTGAATACTGGCCGGCCGCAGCCCTGTACGTCCTGCGCAACGCCCTGCTCTACCCGGCCACCTACGAGCTGCCGGGAGTTTTCCAGGACGCGCCCATGGCCGGGGTCGTCAACGGCGTGCTCTGGACGCTCCGCCTGGAGTTCAGCTTCTACCTGGTGCTGCTGCTGATCCGCGCGCGCCTGGCCTGGGTGCTGGCGCTCACGGCGGTCTGCGCGGCGGTGTTCGTCGCCATGACGCTCACCGATCCGCACTGGGCGGGCGAGAAGCTGACGCGCATCGTCTTCCTGACAGCGCGCAACGGCCTGCTGTTCTTCGCCGGCGCGGCGCTGCAGCTCTCGCGGCGCAAGGTCCCACTGTGGCTCGGCGCGGCGTCGGCGGTCGCCTTTCCGCTCCTCGGGCCGCTCGCCCTGCCCACGGCCGTCCTGGGCCTGTCCCGGCCCGGCAAGCTGCCCGCCGACTTCAGCTACGGGGTCTACATCTACGCCTTCCCGATTCAGCAGTGGCTGGCGGTGCAGGGCCAGCTCAACGTGGCCACTGCCGTCCTGGCGGTGCTCCCCTTCGCGGCGGCGAGCTGGTTCCTGGTGGAACGCCCCGCCTTGCGCCTCAAGCCGGGTCCGCGTCCGGCCTGGTGAAACACAACATTTGATGGCGTTCCCCGTGAACCAATCACGGTTTCGTGCGCTCTCGCTTCGCATACCACTCAGGAGAGACCTATGCGCATCGCGATCACCGCCCTGGCCGCCCTCGGCGCCCTGAGCATCGCCGCCTGCAGCAAGCCGGCCGAGAAGGCCGCCGACGCCCAGGCCGACGCCGTCCAGGCCAACGCCAACGCCGCCGCCGACCAGATGAACGCCCAGGCCGATGCCATGAAGGCCAACGCCGACGCCGCGGCCGACGCCACCAAGGCCCAGGGCGAAGCCGCGGCCGAGAACATGGAAGCCAAGGCCGACGCCGTGAAGGAAGCCGGCGAGCAGAAGGCCGACGCCATCAAGGACGCGGTCAAGAAGTAGTCCAGCTTCGTCGTCTTTACCCGACAACGACGACAGGGAGGCCTCGGAGCTCAGCCGAGCTTCGGGGCCTTTCGTTTGAACAGGCGGCCGACGTCCGTCCTTGCCCGCCGCCAGCCCAGCCATACGCCCGTGGCCACGCCCGCGCCCGCGAAGACCAGCATCAGCACCATGGTGACCGTCCAGGCGACGCCGCCGTACAGGCCGCCCACGAAGTCGAACCGGTGCAGGGCGTTGAAGAGCCATCGATAGCCCTTCGCCGGCCCGTCGATGCGCGCCAGGACCTCGCCGGACGCCGGCGAGAGGTAGAAGCGAACGCCGTCAGTCAGCTCCACGCGATAGGCGGGCAGCACCGCATCCAGATCGTGGCTGTCGTAGAAATAGGCGTCCGGGCCGGTGATCGTCTCGGCGTGGCGGATCGGGCCCAGCGCCTTGGCCGCCTCGGCAAGCCGGGCCGGCGTCAGAGGGGCCGGGCGGCCTGACCCGTCGAGCCGGATGCCGTCGGCCATCAGGAAGACCTGGCCGCCCAGTGGCGCCAGCACCAGGCGGCGGGCCTGCACGCCCCGCGCCTTCGCGCCTTCGACCGCCAGCTTCAGGTCGCCGAGCGACACCGCGCCCGCCACCTGCTCGCCCCGATCGTCCGGCCCGCTCTCCAGGAATCCAAAGGGCGTCATCGAGAAGAGGCCGCTCGCCACCCACGCCAGGGTCAGCAGGCCGGCGAACAGTCCTGTCAGGTGGTGCCAGGCCATCAGGCCGCGGTAGGGCGTGACCCGCCGGTCGCGCCAGGGCCGCCAGGAGATGACGCCCAGATAGAGGCCCGTCAGCGTCAGGAACGTCCCGACGATCGAGGTCCAGATCACCACCTGGGCCCACAGCTTGGTGTCGGCCCGCAGCGCCTCGGGATAGAGCCAGTGCGGGATCGGCCCCAGCCAGCTCAGCACCTTCCCCTTCGCGTCCACCACCTGCGACACCTCGCCGGTGTGGGCCGAGACGTAGATGTCGGTGTGGGCCGGATCGTCGAAGTGGAAGAGGTGGAAGGGCCGGCGCTTGTTGAAGTAGCCGGTGACCGTCCACTGGTCGCGCTCGACCGCTTCCGGCGTCCCGGGCCTCCCGCCGATCCGGTGAGCCGCAGCATAAGCCAGGGCGACGCGCGCCGCGTCTGCGGAACTCACCCTGTGGACTTCCTGCCCGTTCGAGAGGTCCAGGACCTGGCCGTCCAAGCGCAGCACCGGCCGGCCCGCGAGGTCCTCGACCATCGCCGCCTGGACCTGCAGCACCTCCTGCGCCTCGCCGAACCGGCAGCAGTTCGCCCAGGCGATGGGCGGCTGGGCGGCGGCCCGATCCGCGTCCGTCACCTCGGGCCAGCCGGTGAACAGCATGACCACGCCGCTGAGGAACCACACCAGCATGAGCAGGCCCACGGCGATGCCGACGTAGCGGTGCGTGACCACCAGCCATTTCGGCGCCCAGGCCTTGCGGACGGGCTTGGCGGCGCGCTCAGAAGGAATAGGCGTAGCTCACGTGCAGGGTGCGCGGCGCGCCGCGGAAGTGGCCGATGTAGGCCGGGCCGGTGTCGCGGAAATAGCGGCGGGTGAGGACCGCGTAGTCCTCGCCCAGGGCGTTCTCCAGCTTGGCCGACAGGCGGCCGGGACCGACATCCACATAGGCCGTCAGATCGACAACCGCATAGTTCCCCCGGTTCACCCGCCCGATGCCGGACGGCAGGTTGTCGTACACGTCGCCCACCCAGTTCAGCCGCGCCCCGGCCCCATAAGGCTTGCCCGGCGGAGAGATGTCCACGCTGGCCATGCCGAAATCCTCCGGCACGTTGACCAGTTGTAGCGCACTGCCGGTCTGCTTGGTGCGGGCGTGGGTGTAGGCCGCCTTCCACGACACCCAGTCCGTGGCCTGGCCGCTGGCGCTCAGTTCGAAACCGCGGGCCTTCACCTTGTCGGGCAGGTTGATGAACTGCAGCACGTCGGGATCGGGCGTCGCGCCGTCCAGGCTGATCAGGTCCTTCGTGTCCCGGAAGAACGCGATCGCCTCGACGCGGAACGCCTCGGTCTGGCCGCCGATCGAGAGGTTGAGGTTCCGGCTGCGCTCCGGCTTGAGGTCCGGGTTGCCGATCTCGCCGTTGTTGAGCGAATCCTGGGCGAACAGGCTCTCGGCGTCGGGCAGGCGGAACGCCGTGCCGGCCGCGCCGCGCACGAACAGGTTCGGCGTCAGGTCGTACTGGCCCGACACGGTCCAGACGGTGGCGTTCTCGCTGTGCTTCGTGAAGTTGCTGCGAAAGCCCGCCGCCAGGTGCGTGTTCGGCAGCATCTCCGGCGTGACGCGCACCTGGGCGAAGACCGCCTGCGCCGTCTCCTTGCGCGGCGCGATGATCAGCACGTCGTCGCGGCCCCCGTACCGCTGCAGGTCGTAGCCGCCCCAGAGCTCCAGGCCGGGCTGCAGGACATAGCGCGCAAGGGCGTTCACGCCCCGGTCGTCGAACCGCCAGATTTCCTTGTCCGACACGACGACGCGCCCGCCGCCGGGACGGGTGTCGGTCTCGCTGTAGGAACTGTCCCAGTCGTGCCAATAGCCCTTCACGAACAGGCTGAGGCGCTCGCTGAAGTCGATGTCCAGCTTGGCGTAGGCGATCTCCTCGTTGCGGTTGTTCAGCGCCTCGGAGACCAGGTTCGGCCGCGGCAGTTCGGCACGGCCCTGGTTGTGCGCGTAGCTGGCGGTGAAGCGGACGGCGTCCGACAAGTCGAGGGCGTATTTCCCGCCGACGCTGGTCATCCGGTAGCCCCGATGGCGGTCGGTCCCGCTGGGCTCGTATTCGCTGTCGCGGAAGACCTGGTAACCCTTGGCCTCGTCGTGGCTGGCGAAGGCCAGGAAATGCTGCCGCCCGGCCGAGCCCGTGACGTAGCCGCTGGCGCTGACGGCATCGTTGGTGTTCCCGCCGATCTGCAGCCGCCCCGACAAATCGTCGGTGAAGTCACGGGTGACGATGTTGACCACGCCGGCCACACCCTGGGTGCCGAAGAACAGCCCCTGGCCGCCCTCGAGTTGCTCGACCCGCTCGATCATGTGGGCCGGGATCGTGTCGAGCGGCGGAGTCGAATTGTAGAGGCGGTTCGAGATCCGCACGCCGTCCACGAGGTAGAGGATCTCGCTCGACCGCGAGCCCTGCAGCGAGGCGTTGTTGTACGAGAACGGCCCCGCCTGGGGGATCAGGCTGAGTCCGGGCAGCGAGGTCGCCAGCACCGAGCCCGCGTCGACGAACAGGCCCCGGCGAACCTCTTCGCCGCTCACCACCTCCAGCCGGCTTCCGAACTGCGAGAGGGTCTGGGGCAGCGTCTCTTCCAGCCGCCCGCTGACCACGACCTCGTCGACCTCGGCCTCGGCCGCCCGCGCGGCTCCGACCTGGGCCGCTCCGCCCAAGGTCGCCACCGCCGCGCCCAGCAGCCATCGTCTCCGCCAACCGGTCATGCCGTCCCCCATGTGCAAGCGGTCTTGCGCCGCGCCTTTCGATCCACGGCGGTTAGGGTGGGCGACGCCCGCGCGCTCGTACTTTACGGTTTCCAGCCGGGTTACAGGGGGTTACAGAGGCCCCGGGGAGTCGAAAGTCGGGTATGAGCGGGCAGCGTTCCGAAGCCTTGGCGGCGCAGGTGGCGAAGGTCCGCGACGGCGGCGTCCTAGGTCGCAGCCATGGCCTGGCGCGCCTGTTCGACTACCTCGCCGATCCGGCGCACGCGGGCCGCACCCTGCGCGAGGCCGAGGTGGCGCAGGACGTCTTCGGGCGCGAACTCGACCTCTCCGGCGACGCCTCGGTGCGTGTCTACATCCATCGGCTGCGCAAGAAACTCGACGACTTCTACGCCGGCCCCGGCGCCGCCGAGCCATACCGGCTGGTGATCCCAGTCGGCGAGTACCGGCTGGACGTGGTCGAGACCGTGGGGCGGACGGAGACGCCGGCGCCCGCCGCAAAGGCCCGCCCTCGCTGGCTGTGGCCCGCCATCGCCGCCGCGATGGCCCTGGCCGCCGCCAACCTGGGCGCCTGGGCTTATGTGGCGCACCAGACCGCCCCTGCACGCGAGCTGGCCCGCACCGCCGCCTCGCCGCTCTGGGCCGGGATCGGGCGCGACCGGCCGGTCGTGGTGGTCGTCGGCGACTACTACATCTTCGGCGACACCGATTACGGCGACGGGCCGAAGCGGATGATCCGGGCGTTCGAGATCAATTCGCCGGCCGACCTCGACGCCTGGCTGATGGACAACCCCCAGCTCCAGGGCCGCTACGTCGACCTCGACACCTACTACACGCCGGTGGGCGCCACCCTCGCCTTGCGCGAGATCATGCCACTCGTCCGCCAGGCTGCGGGCGGGCTGGACCGCGTGCGGGTGATCACCGCCTCGCACCTCACGCCCGACCTCATGAAGAGCGCCGACATCGTCTATGTGGGCTACCTCTCGGCGCTGCGAGTCCTGCAGGAGCCGGTGTTCGAGCGCTCCCGCTTCAGCATCGGGTCGACCTACGACGAGCTCATCGACCGCAAGACGGGGCAGAGCTTCGTCTCCGGCGCGGGCGCGGCGTCGGGCGACCGGCCGAACCGCGACTACGGCTATCTCGCCGCGTTCCAGGGCCCCTCGGGCAATCGGTTCGTCATCGTCGCCGGAGCTCGCGACATCGGCGTCATGCAGATGGCCGAGGTGGCCACCGATCGGGCCGCGCTCTCGACACTGAAGGTTCGGCGCGATGCGCCGCTGGAGGCGCTCTACGAGGTGGACGGCGTCGGCCGCACCGCGCTCGGGGCCCGCCCCGTGATCGCCTCGCGCTGATCTGTCCGCCGGTCACGCCCGGTTCATGTGATCCCGGCGAAGGAAACGGCGTTTGTCATCCTTCGAGTGTCTGCAACCGTAAAACGAAGCCATGCGATCGCTTACCGCCGCCCTCCTCGTCCTCGCCCTTTCCGCCGGCGCCGCCCAAGCCGCCCCCTCGCAGGGGCTCGCCGCCGCCTTCGGCAACACGGTCAAGGCGCTGTATCCCGACGGCCGCTACCAGTGGCTCTGGTTCCACGCGGACGGAAGCTGGGAGGCCTTCGGACGCCGCGGCAAGTGGTCGTCCGGCAAGTGGAGCGCCAAGGAGGCCGGCAAGGTCTGCTTGAAGCAGGCCAAGCCCATCGCGATCCCCTTCCACTACTGCACCGACTTCCCCGCCAACGGCGCGGTCGGTGCGGTCTGGACCTCGAAGAGCCTTGAGGGCGATCCCATCAAGCTCACTGTCGTGAAGGGCATCCAACGCCCGCCCGCGGCGACGACGTCCGAACCCTAGTCCGCGGTCTGGAAGGCCTCGTCGCGCAGCCACTGCTCGGCCACCGCGCGGGTCACCGACTGCATGAACGCCAGTCGCGCGGGCACCGGCTGGCGCGTGTGGCGCATCATCACCGCCACCGCATAGACCCGGCCGTCGGGCGCGGTGAGCAGGCCCACGTCGTTGATGCCCACCGAGGCGCCGCGGAAATCCTGCCCGGTGCCGGTCTTGTGGGCGATGGTCCAGCCGGCCGGCAGGCCGCCCTTCAGCCGCCGCGGGCCCGTGCGCGCCTGGGCCATCAGGCCGACCAGCCGCTGGGTCGAACCCTGTGAAAGCAGTTCGCCGCGCGACAGCGCCGCCAGCGCGCCGGTTATGCCCGCGGGCGACGCGCCGTCCAGCGGGTCGGCCAGGTAGGCGTCCATCGCGGCCTGCCGCGCGTCCATCGGCAGCGCCTGGCGGGCGGCCTGGAAGTTCCAGCCGATGCCGTAGTCGGCCTGCCAGACGAGGCCCGCCGTCCGCGCCTGCAGGTCGCGCTCGTAGGCGCCGACCTTCACGCCCTTCAGGCCCATGTCGTCCAGGATCCCGGCGACGCCGTCCGGCCCGCCCACCTCGCGCATCAGGCGATCGTTCGCCGCGTTGTCGCTCTCGACCAGCGCCCGGCGCAGCAGGTCGGAGAGCGGCGTCGCATACCCGTCCGCGCCGATCTTGTAGGCCACCGGCTGGAAGAAGACCGATCGGTCGGCGTCGGTCAGCATCACCGTCGCCTCGGGGTCCAGCCGCCCCTCGTCGGCCTGCTTCATCACCGCGATGGCGACCCACAGCTTGGAGACGCTCTGCTGGGGATAGGGGCGGTCCTTGTCGACGCCCGCGGTCCAGCCCGCCTCCACGTCGGTCACCGCGATGCCCACCTCCTCGCCGTAAGCCCCGGCCAACTCGTCCAGGCGGGCCTGCAGCGCGGCTGGCGCGGGCGGCGCCTGGCGGCGGTGGATCTCGAGGCGGGCGGCGGTCAGGGGCCCCGAGGCCAGCTTCACCGTGCGGTCGGCGGACGCCAGCCCTCCGGCCAGCGCGGCCGCCGCGACCAGCACCCCCGCGGCGACTCTGCGGCGGCTGCGGAAAAATCGGGACCAACGCGCCATACGGGCGGAACGCTCCAGCTACTCAACCGTGCGCGTGGCCGTGGTGATGGTGCATCCCATCGGCGGCTCCGCGGACCTCGATGGTCACATGCGACAGGCCCGCCAGTCCAGCGAGACGGGCGCGGTACGTCGCCACGGGCTGGGGATGATCCGCCGCGATCACCGCGATCACCGCATGGTGCCCGGGCCCCAGCCGCCAGAGATGCAGGTCGACGATCGTCTCGCCCCCGTCGGAAAGCCGGCGGCGCACCTCGGCCGTCAGCTCGGGCGACGGGTTCAGGTCCACCAGCGCCCCGCCCGCCTTCTTCAGCAGCGTCCAGGCGAAGTGCGCCACGAGCCCCGCGGCCAGCAGGCCGGCCAGCGGGTCGGCGAAGCCGAGGCCCAGCCACTGCCCGGCCCCGATCGCCGCCAGGGCCAGCACCGACACCGCCGCATCGGCGCTGAGGTGCAGGTGGGCCGCCGAAAGGTTCAGGTCGCCCTGCGGGTCGTTGCGCGACGCCGCCACCCCCGTGGGCTTCAGCAGCCAGATGCACACCAGGTTGACCAGCAGGCCGCCGGCCGCGATCGGCAGCGCATCGTGATAGTCGACCGCCTGCGGGTTGAGCATGCGGGTGGCGCTTTCGACGCCGATCAGCACGGCGCTGACCGCCAGGACCACGGCGTTCGCGAAGCCCGCCAGGTAGCCGATCTTGCCGGTGCCGAAGCTGAAGGCGGGGTTCTCGGCGTGGCGTCGCGCCAGCGCATAGGCCCCGGCGGCCACCAGCAGCGCGATCACGTGCGCCGCCATGTGCAGGCCGTTGGCGATCAGCGCCATCGACCGCGTCGCCGCCCCGCCGATCACCAGCGCCACCAGCGTCGCCATGCAGATGACCGTGACGATCCACGTCCGGCGCTCGTTCCGCCGGTGGTCCGCGCCCAGGTAGGTGCGGTCCTCGCGGAAGGCGTCCAGCGGCGTGGCGGTCGCGGTCTCGGGCGGGTCGGCGGCAGTCATGTGTTACTTTATAACATCTCGTTGAAATAACACTAGCCCAGCGAACGCCACTTCATAAGTCCCGCCCGTCCGCTTACATGACGGCCCATGAGCGAGACCCTCACCAAGACCCCCGTGACCGTGCTGACCGGCTACCTCGGCGCGGGCAAGACCACCCTCCTCAACCGCATCCTCTCCGAGGATCACGGCAAGAAGTACGCGGTCATCGTCAACGAGTTCGGCGAGGTGGGGATCGACAACGACCTGATCGTCGGGGCCGACGAAGAGGTCTTCGAGATGAACAACGGCTGCGTCTGCTGCACCGTGCGCGGCGACCTGATCCGCGTGCTCTCGGGCCTGATGAAGCGCAAGGGCAAGTTCGACGGCATCATCGTCGAGACGACCGGCCTGGCCGACCCGGCCCCGGTGGCCCAGACGTTCTTCGTCGACGACGACGTGCGCGCCCGCACCGAGCTGGACAGCGTCACCACCGTGGTCGACGCCAAGCACCTGCCGCTGCGGCTCAAGGATTCCAAGGAGGCGGCCGAACAGATCGCCTTCGCCGATCAGATCATCCTCAACAAGACCGACCTCGTCTCCGAGGCCGAGCTGGCCGAGGTGGAGAAGGCCATCCGCACGCTGAACCCGATGGCGCCGATCCGCCGCGCCCAGCGTTCGAACGTGCCGCTGGACGCGATCCTCGGCCGTCACGCCTTCGACCTGGCGCGCGTCACCGAGCTGCAGCCCGACTTCCTGAACCCGCCGCATGGCGAGGCCGGGCACGTCCACGACGAGCACTGCGACCACGACCACGACCACCACGGCCATGTGCACGACGAGCATTGCGGGCACGACCACCATGACCACGCGCACGACCACATCCACGACCACGTGGCCGAGAGCGGCATCAGCTCGATCTCGCTGACCGCCGACCGGCCGATCGACGGGAACCGGGTCACCGCCTGGCTCAACAATGTGCTGCAGACGCAGGGGATCGACATCCTGCGCGCCAAGGGCATCCTGGACGTGAAGGGCGAGGACCGCCGGCTGGTGTTCCAGGCCGTGCACATGATCCTGGAAGGCGACTTCCAGGGCCCGTGGACGGACGCAGACAAGCGCTATTCGCGTCTCGTCTTCATCGGCCGCAACCTCGACGAGGCGGGGCTCCGGGCCGGCTTCGAAAGTTGCATCGCGGCCTGACGAGCCGGCGCGAGCCTTTCAGCGGTGGTCCTTAGGCGGCCACCGCTTGGGCGCTGACCAGGCGGCGGAGGCGCTGGGCGGCCACGACCTCGGGGCGCAGGATCCCGCACCAGTCGACCGCGCGCCCGCCGCGCCACTCCATCACCACCTGCCGGCCCATGAGCCGGAACCGGGCGCGGTGCTTCGCCTCGCCCACCGTGATTTCAAACGTCTGCCACATCGTCTTCCGCGTCTTCGCGCTGCCAAAGAGGGTCCTTCTGACCCCCGCTCAAACGCCATGGTTAAGCTAGCCGGGTTTCTCCGCGATTAATGATGAACACACGGGCTCAGAGCTCGTCCCCGACCAGGCCCACCTTCTCGAAGCCGCGGGCGCGCAGCCGGTTCATCACCCGCATCAGGGCGCCGTAGCTCACCCCCTCGTCCGCGCGCAGGTAGATCCGCTGGTCGGTGGGGTGCGGCCCTGCGCTGGCCGCCACCACGGCGGGCAGCGACTCCAGGTCCACCGGGCGCTCACCCACATAGACCCGGCCCGCCAGGGTCAGCGTGACGATCACCGGCGTCTGCGCCGGGGTGGGCGAAGCCTGGGCCTGCGGCAGGTCCACCTTCACGGAGACGGTGGAGACCGGCAGGGCCACCATGAAGATGATCAGCAGCACCAGCATGACGTCCACGAACGGCGTGACGTTGATGTCGGCGTTCTGGCGCACGTTCCAGGCGTCGTTGCGGGCGGAAAGCGAGGCTCCCATGAGCGTCCTCCTGTGAGGTTACACTTGTAAGATATTACAGTTATAAATTTCCACAAGTCCTGAATCGCCGTGCCGGACGGACAAAGAAAAAGCCCGCCGGAGTTTCCCCCGGCGGGCCTTCCTTGAAGCTGTTCCGAAGGGCCTAGAGCTCTTCGTTGATCAGGGCCACCTGATAGAAGCCGTTGCCCTGCAGGTCGTTCATCACGCCCATGAACTCGCCGTACAGCACGTCCCGGTCGGCGCGGATGTACACGCGCT
>NZ_JANINU010000343.1 GCF_024508875.1 Phenylobacterium sp. | reverse complement strand
TGCTGGCGCTGCTGCTGGTCGGCCTGGCCTCGATCGTCTTCGACCTGTTCCTGTTCCCCCCGCCGTCGCGCTTCGTGCTGCAGGCCTCGGTGCTGGCGCCGCCGCTGACCACGTTCGGCGTCCTGTTCGAAATTGCGCTGCAGGGGCGGCAGCTCAACCGGGAGGCCGAGGAGGCGCGGAGCGACCTGGAGCGCCAGGTCCTGGAGCAGGACGCGAGCCTGCTGCGCTCGTCGCAGCTTCTTCGCCATCAAGAACGGCTGATCGCGGTGGACGCCGAGCGGCAGCGCCTGCTGCGCGACATGCACGACGGGGTCGGCGGCGTGCTGACCCACCTGCTGCTCGACGTCCGCGGCGCCCGCCTGAGCCCCGCGGAGATCGAACTGGGACTGCAGGCGGCGGTCGACGACCTGCGGAACATGGCGAGCGCGATCGACGCGGGGAACGAGCCGGTCGACGAGGCGCTGGCGATGTTCTGCGAGCGGTTGGCCGGCCGTCTGGCCCGCGCCGGCATCGTCCTCGACTATCGCTGCGATCTGCCGACGCCGGCGCCGAGCCTGGATGCGCGGCGCCTGCTGAGCCTGTACCGGCTGCTGCAGGAGGGCGTCGCCAACAGCCTGCGCCACGCCATGCCCTCGCGCATCGCGCTGGCGGCCGAAGCCGGCGGACCCGGCGCGATCCGCGTGCGCCTGGAGGACGACGGCGCGGGGTTCGAGCCGCACGCGGCGGCGGGCTCGCCGGGCGAGGGGCGCGGGCTGGCCAACATGCGCCGGCGCGCCGTCCAGATGGGCGGCGAGCTCACGATCGACAGCGCTCCCGGGCAGGGCGCGCGGCTGATCCTGACCCTCCCGACCGCCGCGCCGGCCGGCCAGAAATCGCGGATTTCGGCGACTTAACCGCCCCGTATCCCCGGAACGCGGGATTGTCGGCCGCCCCCGCCCGGCCAAGCATGAACCAGGATCGTTCCGGCAGGCCTCGCCCTGCCGCTGTGGCGTGCGTGGGAGTGCGAAGTCGATGAACAAGCTTGCCAGTCTTATCGCCGGCGTCGGCGCGGCCGCGGCATTGGCCGCCCCGGCCCATGCGGTGGATTTCGTCCTGGAGTCGCACGTGGGCGACGCGTGGACCTACACCCTGGTCTACGACCCGTTCGACAACATGGGCTTCGCCGAGAGCGGCGTCCACGCCAGTATCACGCTGAGCGGCCTGTACGGCGTGACCGCCGTCAGCGGCCCGACCAGCACCGACTTTCCCGCCGAGCCCATCATCGGCGTGCAACTGGCCTGGACGGGGGCGATCCTGGACGGCGGCTCCAAGGTGGTCTTCAGCATGCCGCTCGACCACTCGGGGACCGGCAACTACTCGACGGAAAAGCACGTCTACGGCTTCACCCTGTATGCCCCGGGCTCGGTCGGGGGCGAAGCGGCGCTGACCACGGACGGCTTCTACTACGGGCTGTTCCCCGGCGGCTCGAACGGGGGCGTCGACCCGGCCAACGACCGGGACATCGCCAAGGCGGTCATCGGCCCCGCGGCGCCGGCGCCCGAGCCCGCGACCTGGGCGCTGATGATCCTGGGCTTCGGCGCCGCCGGCGAGGCGATGCGCCGCCGCCGAGCCGCGGCGCAGGCCTGACCCGGCGCGAGGCAGACAGCATGAGGAACCACAAGATGATCACCCGCCTCCTGCCGTTCGCGGCGGCGGTCGGCCTGGCGGGCGCCGCCCAGGCCGACACCTTCCAAGTGACGTTCGAAGCTCCGGGCGTCCAGAACTCCACCGCAGCCTTCAGCTCGGTGGGCGTGGAGACGTTCGACGGGATCGCCCAGGGCGGCGGCCGGTCGTTCGCGACCGACTTCGGGTCGGGCGGCGTCATCACCGGCGCCTACAGCGGCGTGGACGTGCTGGGCGCCGACCAGTACGGCGGCGCGGGCGGAACCGGCAACTTCGCCAGCAGCTTCAGCGGCTATTCGCTGAGCCTGAGCACGTCGGATCCGGCGGGCATCAACTACTTCGGCTTCTGGCTGTCGGCGCTGGACAGCGGAAACACCGTGACGTTCTCGCGGGCCGGGACCGCGCTGTTCAGCTTCTCGCCGGTGGACGTGCTGGCGCTGGTGGGCGGCAATCCCGCCTATTTCGGCAATCCCGACCTCGGCGGCGCGAACGGCGCCCAGCCCTACGTCTTCCTGAACTTCTTCGACCGCGACGGCGTGTTCGACACGGTCACCTTCTCCGAGACCATCGCCAACGCCGGCTACGAGTCGGACAACCACACGGTGGGCTTCTTCACCCAGGAGAGCGGCACCCCGGTTCCCGAGCCCGACACCTGGGCGCTGATGATCCTGGGCTTCGGCGCGGTCGGCGCCCTCGCGCGGCGGGGGACTAGCCAAACCCGGGCGGTGGCGGCCGACGGTGGAGTCCGCGCCTAGATCACGTGAGCACAGGCGTCGGAAGGCGCTGGCCGGGCCGGCGGCGTTCCCCATCGCGACGCCTAGGCGCGGCCGCGCGCACGATTTGTGCGGAGCTGATCGCGCCTCTTGTCTGGCCTTTCCCGGGCGACGGCAATGTCGCAAGCTGCGGCTTTGGGCAGAGTGACGATCCGGGGGCAGGTCTTGGGTTTCAGGGGTTTCGGCCGCGGCTTGGTGCTGGCGGCGACGGTGTCATTGGCGGTCGTCGGGTCGGTCGCCGAAGCGCAGGGCCCCCGTTTTCCCGCGGTTCCGCCGCAAGCCTATGTCGGCCAATACATCTGCGGCGGACAGCCCACGGCGGTGACTGTGGATGTAGGGGCGGATGGCTCGGGCACCTTCGCGTTCTCGACCGGCGCGGCCTCTGGCTCGTATCGCGTACGGCTGGAGCCGCTCGCCGACGGTCGCGTGCTGATCCGCCCGCTGCAGTGGATCAGCCGTCCCGCGGGGTTCGTCGCGGTCCCGGTGCTTGTGCGGCAGATCGACGATCGGCTTGAGGGGCAGGTGCAAGGAATGGGCTGCGGCGCCTTCCGGGCCCGGGCGAGCACCGGGTCCGTCGCGGGACGTCCTGCGGTCGGCCCGTCCATCGGGGGCGACGCCCCTATTGCGGGCCGTCCGGGCAGGCCGCCCATCGGTCGCCCGCCCGGCGGGTTCGACACCGGCCCAGCGAATGCGCCGGCGGCCCGAGGTCAGGTGGATGGTCCGACTCTCGTCACGCGCGCGAGGCAAGCTGTCGCCCAACAGCCTGACGCGGCGCGCTGCATCGCCGACCGGGCCGCCTTCCTCAAGCGGGCGCAAATTCCCCGCGGTCTCGACGAGGCCGAGTTCATCGTAGCCCGGCCGCAGCTCTATCAGGCCGTCGCGGAGGGGATGATGTGCATTGAGCGGATGGCGAAGGAGCACCGCGCGCGGATTGCCGAGGCTATCGACCGCGACCCCAGCGCGCTGGACCTGAAATCGCTCGGAGCGCGCGTTCAGGCGGCGGGCGACGCGGTCAACCAGAACGGGGACAACATCGCCAACCTGGGCGCGCATTTTCGCAACGTCTGGTACGCGGAACGCACAATCGGGCCGGCGGCTGCAGCGATGAAGGGCGCCGTGGATGCCGCGCTGACCAGACGCATCGACACGAGCGATGGGGTCATGAGCTATGTGGTCTTCGATTCCACCCGCGCGCCGGAACGCGACTTCTACGGCAATCTGGTCGCCCGCGTGGACGCAGCGCGATCGGTGGCGGAGGTGAACGCCATGGCGGTCGACCTTGTGCCGGTGTTCAACGCGGTCTTATTCCCCTTCGCAGTGCCAAGAGGCTCGGATGTGTCCGGGTGGAATGGCGCTGGACGTCAAGACGTGGCGGCCGGTCGCAATCCGGTCGAGAAGGCCCGGAGCGACCCGAATCCCAAGACGCTGTTCTGGATGGTCGCCGCGCTCGGCGATCCCGTGCAGCGCGCAGCCCTTAGCGCCAAGGCTCGGCCTGTTGCCCCCGGCGCACCCACCGCCTCCGGCCTCGCAAGCATGTTCGCTCAGAGCTTCCTCAAGGCAGAGGTCGCGCGCGCCGACACGATCTCCAAGACGTGGTTCTCCTCCGGCACGTTCGGGCCGTATGGAGCGATGGTGGAATGGGGGATGCCCAACCGTATCGTGACGCGGACCGGCGCATCACTGCCGCTTTACTCGGAAGAGTATCGGTTCATGGTCAACGACCTCGCGGGGCCGGAATGCACCCTCGTGAAGGGGCAGACCTTCCGCTGCAAATTCCAGTACGCGCTCGAGGTCCGCTACGAAGGGCTTCCGGACGAGCTGGCTCGCGGCCTTGGCGCATTGCTTGGGGTCGGCGAGAGCGCGGAACAGCGGCAACGCGCGTTCTCGGACCGCATCGCCAAGCGGAACTTCGACTGGCAACGCGGCGAACTCGTCGTGACCAAGCTGGCGGCTGGGTGGGAAGCTGCGGAGGTCGACGCGCAGATGTCGTCGGTAGCGGCCAAGGTGGACCAAGTGCGGCAGGCCCGCATTCGCGCCTTCCAGGCTGGGGCCGACGGTGTCGCTGCAGCGCGTCAGAGCCACGGTGCGTGCGACGCCTTCGCCGCAGGCGCGATGGCCGTCGGGCGGATGTCGGAATACCTATACTACAAGTACGCATGCTGAGGGGCAGGAGGTCCCAAGCGCGGGGCGTGCTGCGGACGCGCCGTGCGAATGGGCTTCCTCCTCGCCGGCCTACTTCCCCTCCAGCAGGGCGATGATCTCCGGATTGCCGGCGCGGCGGGCGCGGGCGAGGGGGGTGACGCGGTCGGCGCCGGCGCGGTCGCGGCGGGCGCCCTTGGCGAGGAGCGCGCGGACGATGTCGGCGCGGTGGTCCTGAGGCAGGGTGGTCCAGATCGGCGCGCGGTCGACCGCGTAGTCGAGGGCGGTGTAGCCGCCGGCGTTCGTGGCGTTGGGATTGGCGCCGCCATCGAGCAGGATCTGCACCAGATCGAACGCGCCGGCCTCGGCCGCCTGGATCAGCGGCGTGACGTTGCTGGGGCCGAGGCGGACCGGGTTGTCGAGACCCACCTTGCGGGCGGCGAGAAGCCGGACGACCTCGACGCCGGCCGCGCGCTGCGCCGGGTCAGGGACATCGCCGCGGCCGAGGATCGCCGTACCGTTGATGGCGAAGAACGCGGCGTTGACGGCGTTGCCGCCGTTGGGGCCGGGGGCGGCCGGGTCGGCGCCGTGGGCCAGCAGCACGCGGACCGCGCGAGGCTTGCCCATGAGGGCGGCGGCGGCGAGCAGCGAGCCCTGGTCGATCATGGCGCGCGGGTCGGAGCCGGCGCGGATCGCCGCCTCGATGGCGGCCGGGTCGTCGCGCATGACCGCGATCTGCAGCGCCTCGGTGGTCTGGGCGGCGGCTGGGCCGGCGACCGCGAGCACGGCGGCCAGGAGCGCGGGCGCGGCCAGGGCGAAGGGTCTGGGCATGTGGGATCCGCCGAGCTTGGAGCGCCCGAGGATGTGCGCGTTCGCCCGGTGGCTCAATGGCCACGCTTGCGGAAGTCCCCCTCCCCGCGGGGCGAGGAGCCCCCCTTCCCGGTGAGGGAAAGGGGGCGTCGGGCTCAGACCACGGTCAGGCGGACGTCGACGTTGCCGCGGGTGGCGTTGGAGTAGGGGCAGACCTGGTGGGCTTTTTCCACCAGGGCCTCGGCGTCGGCGCGGTCGAGGCCGGGGAGGGAGACCTCCAGCTCGATGTCGAGGCCGAAGCCGCCGGCGGCGCGTGGCCCGATGCCGACGTTGGCGGTGACCGCGGCGTCGGCGGGGACCTTGGGGCCGCCCTGGCTGGCCACGAACTTCATCGCGCCGATGAAGCAGGCCGCGTAGCCGGCGGCGAAGAGCTGCTCCGGATTGTTCCCCGCCCCGCCGCCGCCGCCCAGCTCCTTGGGCGTGGACAGGGTGACGTCGAGGCTGCCGTCGAGGGTGGCGGCGCGGCCGTCGCGGCCGCCGGTGGCGCGGGCGGCGGTGCGGTAAAGGACTTGGACGGACATGGGAGGCTCCTTGTTTCGTGTGAACGATTGAATCGTGTGCGATATAAATGGGTGGGGGTGGACGACGCTGTCAATAGCTTGCGATCATATCGTGTGCGATTTATATCCGAGGCATGCCAGACGCGCCCGCACCGCCCGCACCGTCCATCGCCGCCCCGAGCCCGTTGAGGCTGGAGGATTTCCTCTGCTTCGCGGTGTATTCGGCCGGCCACGCCTTCAACCGGCTGTACCGGCCCCTCCTGGACCGGCTGGGCCTCACCTATCCGCAGTACCTGGCGATGGTGGTGCTGTGGGAGGGCGACGACCGAACGGTTGGCGAGTTGGGCGAGCGGCTGGGGCTGGAGTCGAGCACGCTCACGCCGTTGCTGAAGCGGCTGGAGGCGATCGGGCTGGTGAGCCGGGCCCGCGACCCCCGTGACGAGCGGGTGGTGCGCATCCGCCTGACGGACAAGGGGCGGGCGCTGCAGGGGCCGGCGTGCGCCGTACCGGCCGAACTGCTGGCCGGCTCGGGGCTGGACCTGGAGCGGCTGGGGCGCCTGCGCGACGAACTGAACGACCTGAACGCAGCGCTGGGGCGGGCCGAAGCGGCGCAGGGCTGAAGGATCCACCTTGGGTTGCGGTCAGCTCGCGATTTCCCCGGGTTGGGGAAAAGTGCAGATAATCCAATGTCATACCCCCGATTGGGGGAGGCCGTGGCCGACGCGCCGCAGCAGTCTTCCGGCTCAGAACTTCCCTGGGGAGAATGAACCTTGAAGATGCTCTTCGCCGCCGCGGCCGCCGCGGCGCTGATCTCCACGCCGGCGCTCGGCGCAAACCTGCTGACGAACGGCGGCTTCGAGGCCGGGCCAGCCAACAACAACGGGACCTACTACCGCGGGCCGCTGGCGCCGGAGGGCTGGAGCCGCGTGGCCGGCCTGGAAGCGCCCGACATCGTCAGCGACGCCTATACCCAGGCCGGCGCCGGCTTCCTCGTGCTGCTCGACCCGCAGGAGGGCGACCGGTTCCTGGACATGAACGGCGCCAGCCCGACGGGCGGCCTTTACCAGGACGTGACCGGACTGGCCGCCGGCTCGCAGGTGACGCTGACCTATTGGGTCGGCCAGTGGGCGCAGAACAGCGCGGGCGACCTGGTGGCGACGCTGTCCGACGCCCAGACGCTGGGGCAGCTGGCGACGAAGACCGTGAGCCTGCCCTACGCGCCGGGCGCCCAGAGCTCGACATGGACGCAGTACACCTTGACGACGATCGCTCCAACCTCAGGGGCGATCCGCGTGCAGTTCGCCGGCAACAGCAGCTCAGTCGCGCGCGGGGCGCCCGGCCTGGACAACGTCGCGCTGGAGGCGACGACGGGCGTGCCCGAGCCGTCGGCATGGGCGCTGATGATCTGCGGCCTTGGAGCGGCCGGCTTGCGGCTGCGCCGTCGGCGGTCCGCTAGGGCCTGACGAAGGCCAGGCCGGCGTCGGTGACGGGGAACGGCGTGTTCGGCAGATAGAGCACGATGGGCCGGATCTCGTAGCTCGCGCCGGGATTGGCGGCCTTGAGGTCGCGGGCCGCTTCGATGGCCGCCTCGCGGCTCTTGGCCTCGACGACGTAGAAGCCCAGCAGGTGTTCCTTGGTCTCGGTGAACGGGCCGTCGGTGACGAGGCCGCGGCCGGGGCCCGAGACGGTGGCGGCCAGCGCGGTAGCGCCCAGGCGGGCGGCGGGACCGAGGCGGCCCTCGGCGGTCAGGCGCGTGTGCACCTTGTTCAGGTCGTCCATCAGCGCGACGTCTTCGTCGGCCGTCATGGCCTTCACGTGCGCCTCGTCGTGATAGGCGAGGATGGCGTAGAGCATGAGGGCGTCCTCTGGCGATCGATCAACGCCAGCCTAGGACGTGGGCGCAGGATCCGCCCCGACATTCTTCGTGCGAGGGGCCACGTCGGCCCGGTCCACCTGGACCTGATGCGGATAGGGGAAGTTCAGGCCGCGCGCCTCGAAGGTCTCCTTCACCTGGCGGACGAGGTCGAACTTCGTGTCCATCCAGTCGTCGGGGCTGGCCCAGCAGCGAAGGCTGACATTGACCGTGCTGTCGGCCAGAGCCGTCACCTTCGCCCAGGGCCGCGGCTGTTTGAGAACCCGGGGCTCCGCGTCGGCCAGCTCCACCAGCGTGCCCAGCGCCATGTCCAGGTCGTCCTCGTAGTCGATCCCGAACGTCAGGTCGATGCGACGGCGGCCGGACTGACTGATGTTGACGATCATCTCGCCGAAGACCTTGCCGTTCGGGAGGAAGAGCGTGAGGCCGTCGTAGTCGAGCAGCTTGGTGTTGAAGAGATCCATTCCCACCACCTTGCCCTGGCGGCCATTGAGCTCGACCCGGTCGCCGGCGCGATAGGGGCGCAGAAGCAGGATCATCACGCCGGCCGCGACGTTGCTGAGGGTTCCCTGCAACGCAAGGCCGATCGCCAGCGACGCCGCGCCCAGAACCGCCAGCACCGACGTGGCCTGCACGCCGAGCTGCTGGAGCACCGCCACGAGACCAATCGCGACGACCACATATTTCACGAGGGTGGATACAAACGTGGCGAGCGTCTGATCCGCCGGATGGTGGTGATGCGGGAGACGACCGATCGCGCGTTCGGCGACGCGGCCCAGCTTCTTGGCGAGCCATAGGGTCACCGCCAGGATCAGCAGGGCGACCACGAGGCGCATCGAGAACGAACCGAGCGTCGCGGCCAAGCTGCGCATCATCACCGGATCGCCCGATAGCGCCATCCCGACCATCTCAAAGAACGGCGTGACCGGATCGTCGGATTTCGGCGCCAAGCGGCCTCACATGATGTCCAAACCCCAGGCGTGCTGAACGTCGCGCCCTGCTGTCCGATGCGTGGCTGTGAGAAAAAATCGAGGCGGCGGGCGCCTTCCGCCGCCGCGCGGCGCGGCCCATCTCAGCGCTTCAACCTCGACCTTGGAGTTCCAAATGGCGCTGTCGCTCTACGACGCCTCGATCCCCGGCTACCTCGGCATGCTGAAGAACCTCGCCGCCATCCTCGACAAGGCCGAGGCGCACGCGAAGGCGAACGGCGTCGATCCGCAGACCTACCTGGCCGCGCGGCTCGCCCCCGACATGCATCCCCTGACCAACCAGATCCAGATCGCCAGCGACGCCGCCAAGGGCGGGGCCGCGCGCCTGGCGGGTGTGACGCCGCCCAGCATGCCCGACACCGAGACCACCTGGGCCGAGGTCAAGGAGCGCGTCGCCAAGACCATCGCCTTCCTCGAGACGATCACCCGCGAGCAGATCGAGGCGCAGGACGAGGCCCGCATCATCGAACTGCCGACGCCGAACCGGACGCTGAAGTTCACGGCGAAGGACTTCCTGTTCCAGTTCTCGCTGCCGAACTTCCACTTCCACGTGGTGACCGCCTACGGCCTGCTGCGCAGCCAGGGCGTGCCGATCGGCAAGCTGGACTACCTGGCCGCCGGCCAGCCGCAACTGCTGGCGGCGTAGGCCCGGTCAGCGCGTCATGGCTCGGCGATCCGGGCCATGACGATCGGACGGAGAGGCGATCAGAACCCCGTCTGCACGCGCGCGTCGCGCTGGACGGCGTCGGTGTGGTCCTTGGAGTCCTGCTGGCGCTGGACGAACATCTCGCGGCTCATGCAGCGGCGGGTCGGGATCTTCGATCCGACCACGGGATCGCGGAAGCAGACCTGTTCGGTCTTGGAGGCATTGCGGCCGGCGGGCAGGCCGTAGGGCGGCTCGCCCGGAACGCCGGACGCCGGCGCGAACTGGCCCTTGGGCGCGGGGCCCGCGGGAGCCCCGCCGGCCTGCAGCACGGCGACGGCCAGGATCACGGTCAGCATGGCTCCCCCCCCGGGCTGCGACGCGCCCGGGACCCTCCCGGAGCAACGGCGGCCATGATGCGGGACGCCGGCGCTTTTCGGAAGGGGGGCCGCGCCGGTTCCGTTCAGCCAGGGTTCAACAAGCGTGGCCCACGACTTGGCCATGGCCGCCGCCCCGCACCTTGCCGCGTCTCCGCTCGCGAGCGACGAATGGACCGGGCGTGGGCGGGCGCCGGCGGGCGCCGCGCGGGTCGCGCTGGTGGTCGCGGGCCTGCTCGCCCTCGTCGCCGCGTCGTGCCTGGCGGCCTATGTCCTGTACAGTTCGGCGGCGCACCGCCGGCTGGACCGCGAGCTTACCGAGAGTGTGCAGCGCGTGCAGGCGGCGACGCTGCTGCGGAACGGGCGGGTCGTGACGGCCTGGATCGACGACCGCGAGACGCTGCGGGCCTATTCGGGCGTCTACTGGCAGGTGGCGACGGCGGCGCCGGCCCCGCCGGCCGAGCCGCTGGGCCTGACGCCGCTGGCCACGTCGCGCTCGCTGTGGGACGCGACCCTGCCGCCGCCCGCCGTCGCGGATCTGCGCGCGGCGCGGCCGGGCCAGACGGTCTTCTACGACGCGCCGGGGCCCGTCGGGCAGCGCCTGCGGGTCGCGTTCGTGCGTGGGGAGGCCGCCGACGGCGCGCCGGCGGTCTATCTGGCCGCGCGCGACACGACCGGGCTGCAGCGAGAGGCGGCGGGGTTCGCGGCGCGGACGATGGGCGGCGCGGGCGCCCTGGGCCTCGCGGCTGGGGCGTTGTTCCTGCGGCGGCGGCGGGCGTGAGGGCGGATGCACGATCGCCTGCACCAAAAACGCATAGCTATTCCGCGAACATGCCGATCCCTGCGAAGCGGCGGCGCTGCTATCTAGAGCTTGTCCACACGGACACCCCGCTCCCCACGGGGTCCCCCCAGAAACTTCAGGTGTGTGTGTCATGAACGTCTCGATCCTGCAGGCCCTGGTCCAGAAGGTCGCCCCCGCGGCCCTGACCACGGCCATGTTCGGGCTGGTGGTCGCCTTCGCGGCCGTCGGCGTGGTGGGCGTCGGCGCCTAGCCTTCGTCCCGACGAAAACGACCCCACGGAGATCTTCCCCAGTCTCCGACGTCGGAGGGCCCCTCGCGGGCCCTTTTTCGTATGCGAAGGGCCGCTCGTGGGGGCTCGCGTTCCTGACGCGAGAATGAACGGGCGCCTCCGATTGGGTTCAGAACCGCCCCGCTAATTTCAGGCTCAACATCGCCGATCAGGCCCACTCAGGGCCCCCGGCGCAGGCAAAGGAGTTGAGCCATGACCAACAAGATCACGAAGGCTGCGATGGCCCTGACCGTCGCCGGCGCCGTCGCCCTTCCCGCCAGCCAGGCGGCCGCGGGCACGTCGAAGACCGAAAGCGCGCTGCTGGGCGCCCTGCTGGGCGGCGTGGCGGGCGCGGCGGTCGGCAACGGCAAGACCGAGTCGGTGGCCCTGGGCGCCGCCGCCGGCGCCGCGCTGGGCGTGGTGGTCGACAAGAGCAACGACCGCAAGCACTACCGCAGCGGCTACGCCTATCGCGACACGCGGCCCTACTACCGTGACACGCGCTACCGCTCGTACGACCGCGGAGGCTACGGCCGGACCGGCTATTACGGGTACGACAACTACGGCTACGGCTACCGCCGCTAACGGCGGACTGCCGAACCGAGGGGAGGGGCGCCGGCGACCGGCGCCCCTTTCCGTTTGGGGGCGTTTGCCGAGGGGCGGCTAGATCGCCAGGGCGTTGCTGGGGGGGCTGAAGGGCGTGGCGCTCTCGTCCTGGCCGAGACTGGCGTCGAAGTCCTGGAGCATATCGAGGAGCTGGTCGGCGCTGCCGATGGTCAGGGGGCGGCCGACCGGGAACTGGTAGCGCCAGTAGGTGGCGATGTGGCTGATCAGGCCGCAGCCTTCGCCCAGCGACAGGAACATGTCAGGCGACTTCAGGAGGAAGTCGCGGAAGGCCAGGGCATTGCCGCTGGCGGTGAGCTGGGCGAAGACCTCGTCATAGACCTGCAACTGGGTGCGCACGAGGCGCACCTGGCGTTCGAGCTTTCCGCGCAGGCGGTTGCGGGTGTTTTCCAGCTCGGAGCGGCTGATGGCGTCGACCGCCGCGGTCACCCGCACGCGGCCGAGCTCGGCGAAGACTTCCTTGAGCTGGCCCCACAACGAGTTGAGCACCCACTTGTAGTAAAGGAAGCCCTTCCAGGCGAAGACACCCTCCTGGTAGTTCTCCTTTTCCAGCCGGAGCGTCAGGCGCAGCGGCTCCAGGCGCTCGTCCGACTTGGAGACCAGCAGCGCCTCGACCAGGCGGTTGATGTTGCCCTCCATGCCGTCGGCGCCGCGGTAGGCGAGCTCGATCAGCTTGGCGATCTCGGTGCCGACGAAGCGCTGCATGCGCGCCAGGTCGGGGCCGGAGATGTCGAAGTGGCTGGGGCTGATGTCGAAGTCGCGCCGCTTGAGATGCTCGCGCAGCAGGAACGGGTCCAGCGACGGCATCTCGTCGATGGCTTCCAGCACGGCGACGTCGCGTTCGAGGAAGGGCGCTTTGCCCCGCAGCTCCTCGAAGGCGTCCATCCAGTAGCGCTCGCCCACGAAGACCGAACGGCCGCCCAGGCCCAGGTCGTCGCGCGCGAAGGGGATGATGAGCTTGGTGGCGCTGAAGCGGTGCCGCTCGAAGTTCTCGTATTCCGGGCCACGCAGGCGGTGGCGCACGATCACCGCGCCGTTCAGGGCGTCGGCGGCGAAGAACGGATATTTGGCGTGCTGCTCGTTGCCGGCGTTGCGGGCCAGCAAGGCGGCCAGGTTGAGCACGCGCGAGGTGGATGCGGTGCGCTCCAGGCCGCGCAGGCTTCGACAGGATCGATCAGCAGTTTTCGCCACGAGCATCCTTCCGGGCCGCACAAGCGCGCCCGCGTCCGGTGCGCCCGGGAACATGGTTAGCTGGATTTCGTAAGCTAACGGCTAAGACGGCGTACGGGCGGGGCATGCGAAAACGCATAGCGATCAGGCAAAATCGCTGATCTATGCAGCGTTCAGATAGTGCTATCTAAACAGTGTCCAGACGGACAGCCCCGCTCCCCCGGGGTTCCCCAGAGAACCGAACCAAAGGTGTGTCATATGTCTCTCGCGACCGTCGAACGTGGCTTCGACCGCATTGCCCCGCTCTTCCTGCTGGCCCTCGGCGTCTTCGCGGCGGTTTCGACCGCGGGTCTCGGCGTCTAAGCCTGATCCTCAGGACGCCACGGACAAGGGCCCCTCGCGGGCCCTTTTTCGTGGGCGGCGTTCTTCCCTGGGGCTCAGCCCTCGCCCCAGACCCCGTCCCAGCCTTCGGGGGGCGGGGCGATCTCCAGCGCGCGGGCGCGGGTGAGCATCAGCGCGGAGGGCCCGTCAGCGGGGTCGGCGGCCCGCGCGGCCTTGAAGGCCTCGGTCGCGGCGGCCCAGTCGCCGGCGGCGAGGTGGCGACGCCCTTCGTCGTAGGCCTCGGCGGCAGGGGCCTCGCCGGTGAGCACCTGGAAGATGCGCGACGGCTGGCGGCGGCCGCGGACGCGGACCACGTCCAGTTCGCGCAGGACGTAGCCCTGGTCGGCCACCGCGGCGGCCGTGGCCTCGCAGACGATCAGGCCGACGCCATACACCTTGGTCAACGCCTCCAGCCTGGCGGCCAGGTTCACGCTGTCGCCGATCACCGTGTAGTCCATGCGCTTGGGCGAGCCGATGGCGCCTGCGATCACCTCGCCCGTGGCGATGCCCATGCCCAGGCGGAGCTCGGGCAGGCCCTGGCCCTGGCGGCGGCGGTTCAGGGCCTCGGCCAGCTTCAGCATCTGGACCGCAGCCTCGACGGCGTTGACCGGGTCGCGGTCGCCGGGGATGGGCGCGCCCCAGTGGGCCATGATCGCGTCGCCCAGGAACTTGTCGAGGACGCCGTGGCAGGCGGACACCGCCTCGAACAGCTCGGTGTAGATCTCGTTCAGCACCTCGACGGTGGCGCGCGGGCTGAGGGTCTCGGCCAGGGTGGTGAAGTTGCGGATGTCGGCGAACAGCACGCTGGCGCGGCAGGCGTCGCCGAACAGCAGGTCGTCGTGCGACAGCACCTGGTCGACCACCTCCTGGCTCATGAACCGTCGCATTGCGCCCTGCAGGCGCTTGCCCTCGGTGATGTCTTCGAGAAGCACGAGCAGGCCCACGGCCTCGCCCTCGCTGACCAGGGGAACGATGGAGAGGTTGGCCGAGATGGTGTCGCCGCGGCCGGTGACGAGGTCGGCGTCCACCAGGGTCTTGGGCTGGCCGCTGCGCGAGACGGCGGCGAACTCGTCCAGGAGGCCGGGGTTGGCGGCGAGCAATACGCGGGCGTCGGCCCCGGCCATCCGGTCGGCTGGAACGGCCAGGATGCGGCAGGCCGCGTCGTTCAGCTTGGCGATGCGCGCGTCGGTGTCCAGCGTCAGCACGCCGGAGGACATCGAGCGCAGGATGCTCTCGTTGTAGTTCCGCTCGGTCGCCACTTCGGAGAAGAGGGTGGCGTTGTCGATGGCGATGGCGGCCTGGGCCGCGAAGGCGGCCATGCGCTCCATGTCGCCGTCGGAGAAGTGCGGGCGGTCCTGGCGGTTCAGCGCCTGCATCACGCCGAGGCGGCGGCCGTCGCGGGCGGTGACCGGGATCGTCAGGACGCTGGACGTGCGGTAGCCGGTGAGGGCGTCGACGTCGCGGTGGAAGCGGGGGTCGGCGTAGGCGTCGGTGATGTTGATCGGCTGGCCGCTGGCGAAGCAGGCGCCCGCGAGGCCGAGGTGGGCCGGGAAGCGTAGGACGCGCGTCTCCAGTCCCTCGGCCACGAGCGACCAGAGCTCGTCGGTGCGCGCGTCGTACAGGAAGAGGCTGCTGCGGTCGGCGTGGATGATGCGGGAGGTGACCTGGACGATCTTGGTCAGCAGGGCCTCCAGCTCCATCTCGCTGGTGATGGCGGCGTTGACGTCGAGCAGGCGGCGCAGGTCGCCGGCGGTCTGCTCGGCCGCGTCGATGGAGAGCGTCCAGCGCTCGGCCAGGATGACGATGTGCGAGAAGACCAGCACCAGGATGCCCAGGGCGGGCAGGTCGAGGCCGGCCTTGTCGTGGCGGATCAGGCCGTTGGTGAGCAGGTCGTAGGTGATCAGGCTGGCCGCGAAGACGCTGAGGCCCAGCAGGAAGATCAGGGCTCCGTCCCGCTTGCGCCACGCGGCGGTCAGCACGACGCCCACCATGTAGAGGAAGGTCGTCGCGCGCAGGGGGAGGGCCCAGAACGACATCTGCGAGGCCAGCAGGGTGTCGCCGAGCGCGAGGGCGACCGCGTGGGCCGCGATGGCGAAGGCGAACAGGCCCTCCAGCGTCCAGAAGACGGAGCGGCGGCTCTCGTTCGGGAAGAGGTGGTGGGCGTAGGCGAGGAAGAAGCCCACCGCCGCGAGCCCCGAGATGTACTGGAGCGTCAGCATCCCGCGCAGCGACAGGCCCGGGAAGGCGATGAGGATCAGGTTGTCGTGGCTGAAGATCGCGGCGATCGGCAGCAGGAAGAGGGCCGAAATCGCGATGTACAGCGAGGCGCGGTCGCGGGGCCGGAACAGGAAGACCACCAGGCCGTAGCAGGCCAGCAGCAGGGTGGCGGTGACGAACATGAAGCCGCGCAGCCAGCCCAGGGTGGTCCAGCGGCTCATGGGCTCGGCGAGACCGAGCACGGGGGCTGTCTCGAAGCCGTTGTCGCGATGGTGGAACGAGGCCAGCGTGATCTCGAGGCGGATGTCGCGCCCGTCGGCGTCGAGGATGATGTCCTGCGAGCGGACTTCGTCCCGGGTGGTTTCGGACGTCAGGCCGACGACGCCGCGGCCGGACACGCGCTGGCCATCCACGCGCACCTCGGACGATTCGAACAGCGTGGGGACGTGGAGGATGTAGCGTCCGGGCGCGAGGCCGCGGACGGTGAGGCTGTAGGTTGCAACGCCGCGGGCCGGCAGCGCGCCGCCGGCGACGCGGGCGCCTGTCCAGGCGCCGGGAACGGTCGCCATGCCCTGAGCCCCAGCAGCCGGCGCGCCGGGCTGGCCCCCGCGCCAGGTCAGCCGCCATTCGCCGGCCAGCGGGGCGGGGGCGGCAAGTGGCCCATAATGGGAATAGTCGACGACGCCGCCCCGCGCGGATGGCGCATTTCGGTCCGCCATGTCGGCGAAGAACGGGGCGCAGAGAGCGCACAGCAGCGCCAGCGCCAGCAGGGCGAACACGAGCCGGCGCACCGGCGGCGGGGCAGTCCCGGCCGGGGCGTCTGCAGGCGCTGGCGCGCGGTCCGACCCCCTCATGGACGAGACTCTCCCTGACGCCTTATCGGCAATCTTTCGCGTCGAGTCATCCAAGGCCGAGCTTGGTCCGTATCTTGCTGCGAGTGGCTTGCGTCGGGGCATTCCCTCTCTGAGCGAATTTCCCCTGCCGATTGTGCTTCATTGCCTCGTCTCCCCCCGACGGCGCACTGTGAAGCTTGGAAGACAGCGCCGTGATCCCCCGCACGGCGTCGGAACGGGAGCAGGTCCATGCCGGCAAGCTGGCAAGGAATCACGGGCGGACTGGGACGCGGCGCCAGCGGCGCGGCGCCCTTCGGCATGCGTGTCGGCGCCCCGATCTGGGCAGGACAAAGCGTCGCGTTTTCAACAACGTTAAGGACTTCGCGGCAAATTTGCGGCATCAGAGCCGTAGGCGGTGACACCCCGGGGGGATCGTGCCGGCCTGCGAGCGTTAGAGTAGCCCAGCACGTGTTCTCGAATTCGACCCCAGTGACCGACCGCGGCGTCGGCGGGATGGCTCGGCCATGACCGTCCAAGCGATCGGACCCCGTCGCGGGCGCAGCCTGAAGGCCGCGCTGCTGACCTGGGTGTGGCCCCAACCCCTCGACACCGAAGAGCGCGGCGGCGCCGGCTGGCTGGCCGCGCTGCTGGGCTGGATGTGGCCGTCGGCGGTGCATGACGAACGTCCCGGCGCCCGCCACGGCCTGATGGCGGCGCTGTTCGGCTGGCTGTGGCCCAGCAACGTCGACAACGGCTTCAAGCGCTTCTGGAAGCTGAGCTGGCTGTGGAGCTGGATGTGGCCCGGCCGCGTCCTCGGCCCGGACGGCGAGATCTGCGCCCTGGCGCCCTGGCACCCGGCGGTGCGGCCCGAGGTCTGTATCGAGGACCCGTGGTATCGCCGCGTCGGCAAGCACGGCGGCATGGTCTTCATGATGTTCGCGGCCACCGCGATCGCCGCTCCGACCTTCATGGAAGGCACCGGCGTCCTGGACGCCGGCCGCCTGAACCTGTTCCGCAGCGGCGGCGACGCTGGGCAGGGCGGCGGTGCGGCCGACCCCGGCGCGGGCGTGGGCGGTGGCGCGGGCGACCC
>NZ_JANINU010000342.1 GCF_024508875.1 Phenylobacterium sp. | reverse complement strand
TGCGGATCTGGTTGATGAAGATCACCAGCGTCTTGGCCTTGGAGATCGAGGCGGTCAGCTTGCGCAGCGCCTGGCTCATCAGGCGGGCCTGCAGGCCGGGCAGCGAATCGCCCATCTCGCCCTCGATCTCGGCGCGCGGCGTCAGGGCCGCCACCGAGTCGACCACGATGATGTCGACCGCGTTCGAGCGCACCAGGGTGTCGGTGATCTCCAGCGCCTGCTCGCCCGTGTCGGGCTGGGCCACCAGCAGCTCGTCGAGGTTCACGCCCAGCTTGTGGGCATAGCCCGGATCCAGGGCGTGTTCGGCGTCGACGAACGCCGCCGTGCCGCCCGCCTTCTGGACTTCGGCGACCACGTGCAGCGCCAGCGTCGTCTTGCCCGAGCTTTCCGGGCCGTAGACCTCGACGATCCGCCCCTTGGGCAGGCCGCCGATGCCCAGCGCCAGGTCGAGGCCGAGCGAGCCGGTCGAGTAGGACTCGATCTCGATCTTGCCCTTCTCACCCAGCCGCATGACCGAGCCCTTGCCGAAGGCCCTGTCGATCTGCGTCAGCGCCGCTTCGAGCGCGCGCTGCTTCTCACTGTCTTCTTTTCCCACGAGCTTCAACGCCGATTGCGACATGACCAAGCCCTTCCTATCCCACGATTCCGCCAACCGGACGGGCCGAACCACCGGTCCCATCCCCCGATCCAAGGCGTACCGCTTTCGTTCCGAGTTCGCAATACGTTCTTTTTGCTATGTGCGTCCGGATTTGACGTACACCCGAACGGTCAGCTTTCCTCGATCTGGTGGCCCGCCTCCCCGACGAGCGCGACCTCGGCGAAGTCGAGCTCCTCCTGCAGGACCAGGAAGGCCTCGCCGTCCACGCGCTGCTCGGCGCGCAGTTCCTCGAGCCGTTCGCGCTGGCGGCGCATGGCCGCCAGGCCCAAGCGGCGCTTCTCGACGATCACGGCGTCATCGCCCGACACCGCCGCGACCCGGCGAACCTCGAACGAGCGTCGCCAGTGGTCGGCCGTCTCCCCGACCTTGCCGTCCAGGGCCGCCAGCGCCGCGGCCGAGAGCTCGGCGCGCGCTTCCGCCATCTCGGCGGTGCGCCCATCCTCGCCATCGAGCTTCAGCAGGCGGATGAGCGGCGCGACCGTGAGGCCCTGGACGACAAGGGTGGCGAGCACCACCGCAAAGGCCGTGAGGACGATCAGGTCGCGCTGGGGAAAGGACGCCGGCAGGGCGAAGGCGGTCGCCAGGGTGACCAGCCCGCGCATGCCGCACCAGCCGATCAGCACGCCCTGCTGCAGGCTGACGGCCGTGCTGCCGCCGCGGACCCAACGGAAGCGGCGGGCGAGGACGTTGTAGGCCAGCACCCAGACCATGCGCACGACGATGACGCAGGCGATCACGGCAAGGGCGAAGAGGCCGGCGTCGCGCAGGCCCTGCGGCTCCGTCGCGCCCACGATGGTGCGCGCCTGGAAGCCCATCAGCAGGAAGGCCAGGACGTTCAGCAGGAAGACCGCCGAGGTCCAGACGGCGAAGCTGTGAATCCGCATGCGCGGGTCGGTCGAGAGCGCGGCCGTCCGCGCGATCGTCATGGCGAAGGCGACTAGGCAGAGCACGGCCGACAGGCCCAGCCGCTCGGCGATGATCCAGACGCCGAAGCAGCTCACGAACTCCATGATGTTGCCGCCGAGGGTGCCGGTCACGAACGGGGTCAGGTAGCGGAACGCCTTGGCGATCAGGTAGCCCAGCAGCAGGCCGCCCGGCGCCGCGAGGCCAAGGTGCAAGGCGAGGCCCGCGTCCATGCCGTCGCCCCGGTGCATGGCCGTGGCCGCGCTGAAGAGAAGCAGCGCCGTCGCATCGTTCAGCAGGCTCTCGCCCTTGAGCACCGTCACGGAGCGGCGCGGCATGTTCACGCTGGAGAGGATCGCCGTGGCCGCCGCCGCGTCGGGCGGGGCGACGATGGCGCCGAGGGCCAGGGCCGCGTAGAGCGGCATGCCGGCCATCGTCACGCCCAGCCACGCGACGGCGCCGGCGCTGAGCAGCACGGCGAGGACGGCCAGGGCGAACAGGGGCCGCCAGAGCCTGCGGATCGCCTGGACCGGGAAGTCGAACGCGGCGTCGACCAGGACCGGCGCGATGAACAGCGCCAGCGCCATGTGCGGGTCGAGGACGATCTTCGGCGCGCCGGGCACGAGGGCCAGCGCCACGCCCGCCGCCGCCAGCATGGTCGGATAGGGGATCGACAGCCGGCGGGACACCTGGAGCAGGATGATCGCTGCAGTCAGCAGGAGCAGGAGGCTCTCGAAGAAGCTCACGTGGCCCGTCCCTTGCCGTGAAGCCCGGCGGCGATCCAGTCCGCCGCGTCGAGGCCGCTCCGCCAGGCGCCGTGGGCCGTGGAATAGTCCTGCGCCGAGCAGGCCTCGCCCGCGAAGCATAGCCAGGGACGGGGCGGGCGGGCCAGCACCGCCCTCGCGTCGGCCCGGCCGGGCCGGGCGTGGCTGTAGGAGCCCGAAATGGTGCGCTCCGCGCCCCAGCGCGTGACGACGAGTGGCGTGAGCGAGGCCGGGAACTCGGAGCCCAGCAGTTCGCCGAGCTCGCGCAAGGCGAAGTCGACGGCCGCGGCGTCGCCGGCGGCTTCCAGGTCGCGGGCCAGCGCCCCGCCCAGGAACACCTCGACCAGCGGCCTGCCGAAGGGCCGCAGGTAGTAGGAGCCGGTCCCCGCGCGGTCGAGGCGGCCCAGCAGATGCGATTCCGCCGGGACGGCGTCGGGCTCGGACATGGCCAGCAGGATCTTGTTGTCGAGGCCGAGCGGCAGCGCCGCGGCCGCGTGCAGATGGTCGTCGAGCGCGGGCGCCAGGCGGATGTCGCCGCGGGCCAGGACGTCGCTGGAGACGGTGACGATCGCGGCCCGGGCCCGCACCGCTCCTCGGTCGGTCTCCAGCACCACGCCGCCGGGCGCCTCGGCGATGGAGGTCACGCGGGTGGAGAGGGCGACGGGCAGGCCCGCAGCGAGGTCGGCGATGAACGCCCCATAGCCGCCGGGCAGCCGCCAGTTGGCCTCGCTGGCCGCGTCGTCGTAGGCCAGGAAATCGCGCACGGAGAGCTGGTCCAGTTCGACGCCGTTCACGAAGCTGGAGAGTCCGTCCAGGAACGGGCGCCACGGATCGTCGGCCGCCACGGCGTCGCTGGCCCGGTCGCTGGCCGGCGGGTCGCGGCGCAGGCGTTCGCCAAGGCGCATGTACGCCGCCCACGCGTCGCGCTGCTCGCGCGGGGGGAAGTCGATGTCGTGGAGTTGCCGCCGCCAGGCGCCTTCGCTGCGGTCCAGCAGGCGCCCCTGCCCTTCGGCCAGCGCGGCGAGCGGATTGCGCTCGGCCGAATGCAGCCAGCCGCAGCCGAGGTCGACCGGCAGGCCGTGCAGTTCGACGGTGTGCGCCCGGCCGCCCAGGCGCGGCAGGGCCTCCAGGATCAGAACCGAACTACCGAGTTCGACCAGCCGCCGGGCCGCGGCGATGCCCGCCGCGCCCGCGCCGACGATCGCCACGTCCGGCTCGCCGCGCGGGCTGGACGGGGACACGGCGTTGGACGGCGCGGTCTGCAGGTCGGACACCCCTCTACCTATAGCGCAAATCCGGGACCCGGCTCGGGCGTTCCCGGCGGCCCGAGCCGTTGTGACGAAGTGTGACGCCGGCTGGCCGCGGGCTTGGGCTTGAGGCAAGAAAAAGCGGCAGCGCCGAGAGGAACACGAAGACGAATGCCGAGAGTCTGGCCGCGCGGCCTTGTCGGGCGCTCGATGCTGGTCGTGGGCGCGATCCTGCTGCTGCAACTGGCCGTCAGCCTGTCGTTCTACGCCCGGATCGACCGGGAAGCGCTGAACGAGGACCATGCGCGGCGGGTGGCCGAGCTGCTTGTGGTGGGCCGCCGGGTGCACGCCCAAGGCGCTGCGGATGCGGACGCGGGCCGGATCATGACCACGCGATACCTGGACGCCGCCATCGTCTCGCGCCCGCCCCGGCCGCCGCACGAGCCCGAAGCGGCCGCCGAGCGCATCCGGCAGGAGGTGCTGCGCTGGGAGCCGGAGCTGGCCGGGGCGGAGCTGACGCTCTGGCGCGAACGCGGCGCGGCCGGGGGACAGGACCTGGTGGGCGCCCTGCGGCTGGACGACGGGCGGTGGCTGAGCTTCCGCTCGCGGGATTTCGCCCGGGCCTGGCCGATGGCGGTGCGCGTCGCGCTCATGACGGTGCTGTTCGCCGGCTTCGGCCTGGCGTTCGCCGCCTTCCTGATGGCGCAGCTCGGGCGGCCGTTGCGGGCGCTGGCCGAGGCGGCGCGCGCCGTCGGCCACGGGCCAAAGGTTCCGGTCTCGGTGGAGGGCACCACCGACCTGCGCGAGGTGGGCCGCGCCTTCAACGAGATGCAGGACCGTATCGGCGGCCTGATCGAGGACCAGGCCCGGTCGATGGAGGCGATCAGCCACGACCTGCGCACCCCGCTCAGCCGGCTGCAGCTCGCCGCGCAATACGTGGAACCGCAGGACATCCGCGAACTGGTCGAGGCGAACGTCCGCGAGCTGGACGTGATGCTGGCCTCGCTTGGGGCCTGGCTGCGCGCGCAGCACGAGACCAGCACGCCCGAAGAGGCGGACCTCGCCGCCCTCGCCCGCGCGGCCGCCGAAGCCTTCGGCGCCAGCTATCGCGGACCGGCGCGCCTGCCGGCGTTCACGCACCGCCGCCCCCTGGAAGAGGCGCTGAGGCGGATGGTCGACAACGCCGTGCGGTTCGGCGGCGGCGCCGAGGTGATCCTGGAGGCCGGCGGTCCGACGCCGCACATCCTGGTGCGGGACCACGGGGCCGGCATGACGCCCGAGGACCTGGCCCAGATCTACGAGCCGTTCTTCCGGGCCGACAAGGCGCGGGCGCGCGACACCGGCGGGTTCGGCCTGGGCGTGCCGACCGCAGCGCGGCTGCTGACCCGCTTCGGCGGCGGGCTGACGATCGCCAACGCCCCGGACGGCGGGCTGCTGGCGACCGTGACGCCGCCGCCGGGGACGTGAGACGCTTGCAGCGGGCGACGGGCGTTCCCATAGACGGACGGGGGCCTGTCGTTCGCGCATGAGGACGTTCTTGTCGAAGCCGCTGATCACCGCCTGCGCCGCCGTGGCGCTGCTCGCCGCCTGCAGCCCCCGCCCGGCAGAGAAGGCGCCGCCCGCCCCCGGCCCGATCCAGCCGCCGCCCATCGCCGCGCCGGCGGGCGGGGCCCCGGACTCGTTCGCCCCCATCGTGAAGCAGGTCTCGCCGGCGGTGGTGTCGATCGACACGCTGAGCGTGGCCCAGGCCGAGAGCCCGTTCGGCGACCTGCTGCCGCCGGGCGTGGCGGGGCCGACCGCCGTGCGGCGAGGCGCCGGCTCGGGCTTCCTGATCAGTCCCGACGGCTATGTCGTGACCAACAACCATGTGGTGGAGGGGGCCAGCGACGTCGTCGTGACGCTGGCGGACGGGCGCCAGCTCCGCGCCAAGGTGGTGGGCCGCGACCCGCCGACCGACCTGGCCGTGGTGAAGGTGGAGGCGACCGGCCTGCCCTATGTCGCCTTCGCCCGCGACGCCCTGCCCGAGGTGGGCGACTGGGTGGTGGCGGTGGGCAATCCCTTCGGCCTGGGCGGCACGGCGACGGCCGGCATCGTCTCGGCCCGCGGCCGGCAGATCGGCGACACCTATGTGGGCTACCTGCAGGTGGACGCGCCGATCAACAGCGGAAATTCGGGCGGGCCGTCGTTCGACCTAAAAGGCCGCGTGGTGGGCGTGAACTCGGCGATCTTCTCGCCCAGCGGCGGGTCGGTCGGGATTGGGTTCGCCATTCCTTCGGACCTGGCCGAGCGGATCACCCAGCAGCTCATCCGCGAAGGCCGCGTGACCCGGGGCTACGTCGGGATCGGCGTGGGCGACCTGACCCCGGCGCTGGCCGTGCGGCTGGGCGCGCAGGGCCGGCGGGGCGCCGTGGTGGGCGAGATCGACCCCAGCGGCCCGGCGGCCGGCCGGCTGCGGCTGGGCGACGTGGTGGTGGCGGTGAATGGGACCGCCGTGGACGGCGCCGGCGCCGTGCTGCGCGCCGTGGGCGAGACGCCGCCCGGACGGGACATCGCGCTGCAGGTGCTCCGCGGCGGGCGGCCCGAAGCGGTGACGATCCGGACGGCGCGCCGGCCCGACGAGGGCTAGCATAGGGCGGGCCGCGCCCTAGGAATCCTCACGGTGGAGACCCGGGCCAGGCGCTTCCGGCCTGTGAGATTTCCTGAAGGCCGGAGCAGACTTTTGGCGCGGCGGCCTTGCCCCGGCGCGCCTACATTGGCGGGATGGCGAAAGAGAAGACATCCCGCTTCGTCAGCGGTTTCGGCCTCCAGGTGCTGGCGGCAATGGTGGTGGGCCTCGGGCTCGGCCTGCTGGCGCGGCGTCTCGGCGTGGAGGACGGCCAGCCGGGCTACGCGCTGGCCGAGACCCTGCGCATCCTGGGCTCGTCCTTCGTCACCCTGCTGAAGGCGCTGGTGCCGCCGCTGGTGTTCACGGCCATCGTGGCCAGCATCGCCAACCTGGCCCAGCTTCAGAACGCCGCCGGCCTGGTCTGGCGCACGCTGCTCTGGTTCGCCGTCACCGCGCTGATCGCCGTGGGCATCGGCATCGCCCTGGGCGTGATCCTGCAGCCCGGCCTGCACGCCGGCGTCGCGGCCGAGGCGGCGCATGCGTCCAGCACCCAGGGCACGTGGCTGGACTTCCTCACCGGCCTGGTGCCGCAGAACTTCCTCGGCCTTACCGCCTCGACCAAGCTTGCCGACGGGAGCGCGACGACGAGCGTGTCGTTCAACGTGCTGCAGTTGCTGGTGGTCTCGCTGGTGGTGGGCGCCGCCGCGCTGAAGTCGGGCGAGGCGGGCAAGCCGTTCCTGGCCTTCAACGCCTCGGCGCTGGTGGTGATCCGCAAGGTGCTGTGGTGGGTGATCCGGCTGACGCCCATCGGCACGATCGGCCTGCTGGGCACGGCGGTGGCCAAATACGGCTGGAACGCGCTGGGCCAACTCGGCCAGTTCGCGCTGGCCATCTACATCGGCCTCTTCCTGGTGCTGTTCGTGGTCTATCCGTCGCTGCTGGCGGCGCACGGGCTGAACCCGCTGCGCTTCTTCCGCGCGGTGTGGCCGGCGACGCAGCTCGGCTTCGTCTCGCGCTCGTCGATCGGCACGCTGCCAGTGACCGAACAGGTGACCGAACAGGGCCTGGGCGTGCCGCGGGCCTATGCCGCCTTCGCCGTGCCGCTGGGCGCGACGACCAAGATGGACGGGTGCGCGGCGATCTATCCGGCGATTTCGGCGATCTTCGTGGCCCAGTTCTACGGCGTGCCGCTGCACCTGTCGGACTATCTGCTGATCGTCTTCGTCTCGGTGATCGGCTCGGCGGCCACGGCGGGGCTGACGGGCGCGACCGTAATGCTGACGCTGACGCTGTCGACCCTGGGCCTGCCGCTGGAAGGCGTGGGCCTGCTGCTGGCCATCGACCCGATCCTCGACATGGGCCGGACGGCCGTGAACGTGACCGGCCAGGCGCTGGTCCCCACCCTGGTGGCCAAGCAGCAGGGCCTGCTGGACCAGGAGATCTACGATGGCCGGCGCGCACAGCCGGAAGCGGTCGCCACACCCGCCTGACCGGGGAAACCGAGGGCGGCTACTCGCCCCACGCGGGTGTCGTCATGGACTGTGGCGCGATGTCGCTATAGCGTCATGGTTACAGGACGGCGCGCCCGAGGGCGCTCGGAGCGGAGGGATTTTCGGGGCGTGCGAGGGGTCGGGCGTGATGGACGGCATCCGGTGCGGACGCCGATGGACGGTCTCACCGGCGAGGTCGCGTGAACGCGCCGTCGCCGCCGACACCCGAGAAGCGCGCCGCCTCGGTCCGCGCGGCGCTGGCCCGGGGCGACCTGCTCAGCGCCTATGACGAGGTCGTGCGCCGCGGCGACACCTCGCATCCCGAGCTGAACTACCTGGAGGTCCTGACGCTGGCCCGGCTCGGGGACACCGAGCGGGGGCTGAAACTGTACGACGACTACCGGCTGGAGGAGATGGGCGGGGTGGACCCGCTGTCTCTGAAGGCGCGCCTCCTGAAGGACCAGGCGTTCGACGCGCCGACGCCCAGCCGGGCCGGGCTGCTGGAGGCCTGCAAGCTGTATGCAGCGGTCTACCGGCGGACCAAATCCAGCTATCCGGCGATCAACGCGGCCACGCTGGCGAAGATCGCCGGCCGTCCGCGCCTGGCGCGCTTCCTGGCGCGGCACGTGGCGAACGAGACGGCGGCCGAGCGGCGGTCGGGCTATTTCTCGCTGGCGACCCTGGCCGAGGCGCTGGCTGTGCTGGGCGATGTGGACGGCGCGCGCGACGCCCTGGAGCGCGCCATGCAGGCGCCCGACGCCGACGTGGGCGCCCGCTCCACCACCGTGCTGCAACTGCGCCGGCTGATCGCCGCCCAGGGCGACGGACACGGCATGGAGAGCCTGCTGGAGCTGATCGAGCCGCCGAAGGTGGCCATGTTCTGCGGCAACATCTTCGTGGGCGGCGCCGAGCTGGAGGCCGACCTGTCGGCGCGCATGCGCGAGGTGATCGAGCGCGAGGACGTGGGCTTCGGCTACGGCGCGCTGGCGGCCGGCAGCGATATCCTGATCGCCGAACTGCTGCTGGAGCGGGGGTCGGAGGTGCACGTGGTGCTGCCGTTCGCCGAGCCCGACTTCCTGGAGCAGTCGGTGGCGCCGGCCGGCGAAAGCTGGGTCGCCCGCTACCACGCGATCAAGGAGAAGGCCGCCTCGCTCACCTTCGCCAGCAACATGAGCTACATGGGCGAGATGGAGCAGTTCGCCTACGGCTCCAAGGTGACCATGGGCATGGCCCGCCTGCGCGCACGCCAGCTCCAGGCCGAGGCGCTTCAGCTCGTCATCGTCGAGGAGCGCGGAGACCGCACCCTCAGCGGATCGGACGTCACCGCCTGGCGTAACACCGGCGGGCGGGCCGAGGTGGTGATCGCGCCGACCCTCGTGCGCCCGGTGATGCCGCCGCCGCCCGAGAAGCCGCCCGTGGAGCGCGGCACCTACGGGCTGATGTTCACCGACTACCCGGGTTTCTCGAAGCTGGACGAGCGCGCCCTGCCGCTCTTCTGGGAGGACGTGATGGTCCGCGCCGCCCGCAGCCTGGAGCAGCACGGCGACGTCATCCGCTCGGGCAACACCTGGGGCGACGCCATCTTCGCCGTTTTCCAGGACGCGCCGACGGCCGCGGCCGCGGCGCTGGACCTGTGCGAGGAGCTGAAGAAGGTGGACTGCAAGGCGCTGGGCGTGCGCGAGGGCACCGCCATGCGGATCGCCCTGCACTACGGCCCCACCTATTCGGGCTACGACCCGGTGACGCGGCGCACGACCTATTACGGCAGCGAGGTCTCGCGGGCGGCGCGGATCGAGCCGGTGACGCCGTCGGGCGCGGTGTACGTCACCGAGCCCTTCGCCGCGGTCCTGGAGATGCAGAAGGACCACCCGTTCGAGTGCAACTACGTGGGCAAGATCGCCCTGCCGAAGGGGTATGGGGTCTACCCGCTGTACCGCCTCACCCGGAACCCCGCGGCGAGCTGAACCCCTATCGCCCCGCCACCTTCGCCGTCTTGGCCCCGCCCAGCGCCTGGCACTCGCCGGCCATCTGCTTGGTGAAGCTGGCGTCGGCGCCGAGGGTCTGGTCGAGGATCTTCATCCCGGCGGCGCAATCGCTCTTCGCCTCGGTGAGGCGGCCGGCGCGGGCCAGCACCTTGGCGCGATTGACCAGCAGATCGCCGTGGTTGGGGTGCAGCTTGCCGTAGCTGGCGTCGTAGTTGCGCTTGGCGTCGTCCAGGGTGGCAAGCGCCGAGCGGGTATCGCCCCGCTGGGACTCGATCAGAGCCAGGTACACCTCGGCGATGCCGATCAGGTAGTGCGGCCCCTTGAACGCCTGCTGGTAGATCGCGACCGCCTCGCGCAGCGAGCGCTCGGCCTCAGCCATCTGGCCCAGCCCCTGGTAGATCTGGCCCTGCATCGACAGGGTGTCGCCCAGGATCGGGTTGTCGGGATCGAGGACGCGGCGCTCGATCTTCAGAGCGTTGGCGATGCGCGTCCGGGCCTTGGGCAGGTCGCCGGCGTTGAACGAGTTCTGCGCGAGGGCGAACCAGGCTTTCCCCGTGGAGACGTGGTTCACGCCCAGCTCCTTCTGGAAGAGCTGGAGCGACTCCCCCAGCGAGTCCTCGGCCGCCTCGAACTGACCGTCGTCGGACAGCAGCAGGCCGCGGTTGTTGAGCACGGTGGCGAGGGCGCCCTCGGGCGCGTCGTTGGCGGCGCGGTAGTAGGCCAGGGCCCGGTCGAAGGCGGCGACGCCTTCCTTCACCCGCGAGGCCGAGGTCAGGATACGGCCCTCGGTCAGGGCGGCCTGGGCCCGCAGGCTGGCGTTGGCCTTGGGATTGGGCCCGATCAGCCGCTCGGCGTGGCGCACCGCTTCCAGCCCCTTCTCCAGGAAGCCCTGCCGCTCATAGGTGGTGGCCAGCACCAGCATGGCCTCGGCGCCGTCGGGGCCGGAGGCGTCGATCACCGGCATCGCCTGCTCGAACGCCGAGCGCGCCTCGCCCAGCAGGCCCAGGTTGTTGTAGGCCCGGCCCAGGGTGGCGAGCAGCCGCGCCTGGATCGCCGGCTGGCCGGCCAGTTCTCGGTTCGCCCGCTCGGCGCTTCGGCCGAGGATGGTGAGGGCGGTGATGGTGCGGGGGTTCTCGGTGGCCGGGTTCGACAGCTCGAAAGTGCCCACCAGATAGTCCGAAGCGGCGCGCGCCGCCGCGGCCTCGTGCTGGGCGATGGTGCGCTGCTTGTTGGCCTCGATCCGCAGGGAGTTGGCGTAAAACGCGAGCCCGCCGGTGACGACCATGCCCATCACCGCGCCGCTGGCGATCATGGTCATCTGGGCGATGCGGCGCTGGGTGTCGCGCTGGACCAGCTCGTCCAGCTTGAGGCCGGTGAGGCCCGCCACCAGCTTCTGCACCGCCAGGCGCCGCCCGTCGGCGTCGCGGCGTACGTCGGCGGCGATCGGCTCGGCGGGAATGTCGGAGAGCTGGCCGTCCGGCCCCATGCGGTAGCGCAGGGCGTGCGGGAAGCATTCGCGCTCGTCCAGGCGGCCGCCGTCCGAGACGTTGGGCTCGCCGTCGGCGACCACGGCCAGGACACGCCCGTCGCCATGCACGCGCTTGAACTGGAGAATCTCTTCGTTGACCCAGCGCGACCGGGCCGCCGCGGGCGAACAAATCACCACCAGGAACATCGACTGGCGCAGCGCCGCGCTGAGCTCGGCGGAAAGGTCGCCGGACGCGGGCAGCTCTTCGCGGTCGCGGAAGATCGGGCGCAGGCGGCGCGGGACCTTGCCGACCGCCGTGAAGCGGCCGGTCAGCTTGGCCGGGATCCGGTAGCTCTCCACCTGGCGGTGGAGCCACTGCGCCAGGTCCTTGTCCCTGTGGCTATAGCTGATGAACGCCCGGTACGCGTAGGCTCCGTCCTGTCGGTCGTGAGGTTCCGCGTCGTCTGGCGTCATACCTTAGCTGTACGCCAGCACCCGCCGGCGCCGCAACGCCGCTCCCAGCAGGCCAAAGCCCATGATCATGCTGAGCCAGGTCGCCGGTTCGGGAACGGGCGTGCTGGCGATGCCTTGGAAGGGATCGATGCTCTGCGGATCGAAGACGATGCCGGTGATGGGCTTGTAGGCCTGCTGCTGGCGCATGCCGCGCGCGGCGAGCGAGACGCCGCCGCCCCGGCCGATGGGGTCGCCGAAGCCCGAGTAGGCCACGAGGCAGGCCACATTGGTCGTGACGCAGTCGACGTCGGAATAGGCGTAGACGTTGGTCCGGTACTGTAGGCTCATGCTCTGCCCGGACTCCAGGATCGCGTTCAGCGGAACGACGATGTTGGTGGCGTCCCAGGCGTAGGCCAGCGCGAGGCTGTTGTTGTAGGCCGTCGTAAACCCGTTCAGGCGCCCCGAGGCGTCGGTGAGGTTGTAGGTGGTGTGGAGGTAGCCGTCGCCGTCGAAGCTGAGGGCCAGCGAGCCCTCCATCGAATAGAGCGTGGTGTCGCCGCTGGTGATCGCGAAGTCGAAGCCGGCCATCGCGAAGACGCCGACGCCCGCTTCGTCGAACAGGCTGGCCAGGGTGTTGCCCGAGAGGGTCTGGCCGTAGCCCGTGAAGATGTTGTTGTCGATCGCCTGGCCCGTCCGGTCGGCGAGGTAGAAGCCCAGGCCGGCCGGAATGATCGTCGACCCGAAGTCCTCGATCGCGACCACGTCGTAGGTCGAGGTGTTGGTCAGGGTCACGTCCACGCCCGAAGAGGACACCGCCGACGACTGCTTGCCCGAGACGGCGACGCCGCTCTCAAAGCTGGCGTGCGTCGTGGTGATCTCGACGATGCTTTCGGCGCTGCCGCCGCGACCGTTGATGTTGAGCATGCCGGCGCCGGCGCCCCAGGGGGCGACGACCTCGCCCTGCTGGACAGCGGAGTCCGCCTGGCCGACGGTGACGCCGACGTCTTGCGCCAAGGCCGGCGCGCCCATGAGCAGGGCGCCGGCGGCGATCGTGTACCCCAGGCTGCGCATCAGCCTCCCCCTACGAAAGATGGACGACAGTTCCGCAACAGCGGACCCGCCTTAATTCATCGTTCACCCTATCACAGCCGCGCTTGTCGGCGATTGGGTTCTTCTGTGAGTTGAAAACCGAGCGGCGCGTTGCTCGCGGAACGGGTCGCAAGACTTCGCGGGATGCGCCGATCGTGGCCAAAATGCCGGCGGGAGCGCGCGTTCCACCTCGATATTCGGACGCAGCGCACCACTTGCTCCTGCAGGCGAGCCCGAAAGACCGGCGATCGCGCCGCTCGCCTGACGGGCGAATCCGCCCCACCCAATTTGGGCATGCAGGCGCGGCGGGCTCGCGTGCCGCCCAGGGTGAATCACCTTAAAGTTCGATCTTCGAATTCAAGAGGAATCGAACGGCATGCGGTCCCGGATGTCTGACCGGACCGGCGCGGCGATACGGAAGCTGCGGCTGTCGCGCGGCTGGAGCCTGGCGGCGCTCAGCGAGCAGAGCGGCGTGCCGATCTCCACCCTTTCGCGAGTCGAGCTCGGGCAAAACGCCCTGAACTACGAAAAGCTGATGCGCCTGTGCCGGGCCCTGGAGGTCGATCTCGAGGGCCTCGTCACGCGCGAGGCGGAGACCGCGCCCGCGGCGTCCGGACGGCGCTCGGTCATGCGCGCCGGCGACGGCCCGCCCACGCGCCTGGGTGGCAACACGGGCCGCCGCGCCGCCGCGGACCTGCTCTCCAAGAGCCTGTCGCCGATCATAGTCGACGTGACCGCCCGCAACCTCGACGCACACGGGCCGCTCACCATCCATTCGGGCGAAGCCTATCTGCTGGTGCTGGACGGCGAGATCGAGTTCCACAGCCATCTCTACGCGCCCCTGCCCATGAGCCGCGGCGACGCCGTCTATTTCGACGCGAGCGCCGGCTACGCGCTGGTCGCGCCGGCGCAGCCGGGCCGCGTGCTGCTGGTGGCGTCGGGCGAGACCGCCTTCGGCGCCTAGGTCAGGTTTCCTTAAGACTCGCCGCACCGAAGACTTGCGCGTCCGTTGCGACGTCTTGCCGCACGATTTCGGCACGACGTCACTTCACTAGGCTTCGCCGCAATTCCCACAATTTACCAATAATCAAACCGGCCCTGGGATTGTCCGCATCGGCGGGGCCCTCATCGGCGTCGCCCCCTCATGGCAACGGCGAGAAAATCATGCGGTCGCTTCAGTCCCTCTACTGCCGCTTCGCCGCGTGCGCCGCGTCCGACTCCCCTAGGACGCCGTGAGGGCGGACCACGACACAGCCGCCGACGCGACCGACCGGTCGCACCCTTTCGCCAGATAGCCAAAGCCCGCCCCCGAGAAGCACATGAACCTTCTGAACAACCTCAACATCTCCAAGAAGCTCATGGTGGGCTTCGCGGTCGTCGTGGCCGTGGTCGCCATCATGTGCGCGGCGGTGTTCGCCAGCCTGATGAGCATCCGCACGGCGGTGGCGGCGAACGACCAGAGCGTTCACCAGCTCAATCTGGCCGACGACATCCTGATGGCGCGCGTGGAGCGCCAGAACGCCATCCGCGGCCTGGTGGCCAGCGGCGACCCAGCGTTCCTGAAGCGCGTCGAGGCGAGTGAAGCGGCCTACAAGACGGCGATCGAGTCGCTCGAGAAGGTGGCCCCGGAAGACGGCGACGACATCAAGGCGATCAAGGCCGCCGTCGCGAAGGTCGAGGCCGAGGAAGCGCCGCTGATCGCCGCCGGCCAGGATCCGACGCAGCAGGCCACGGCCATGATGGAGCTGGGCACCAAGGGCCGGCTCGAGGACTTCCGCGCGGCGCTGAAGGTCTTCCGCGACCAGGAGAACGCCAACCTGGTGAAGCGCGCCAAGGCGCAGGAAGCCGCCCAGGCTTTCTCGATCACCCTGCTGGCCGTCGGCAGCCTGCTGGCCGTCGCCCTCTCGGTCGTGATGGGCGCGATCCTGTCGGCCGCCATCGCCAACCCGGTCAGCGCCATGACCGCCGCCATGACCAAGCTGGCCGCCGGCGACAACAACGTCGACGTGCCCGCCCAGGGCCGCAAGGACGAGGTGGGCCGCATGGCCACCGCCGTCCAGCACTTCAAGGACGCGGCCCTCGAAAAGACCCGCCTGGAAGGCGAAGCCGCCGAACAGCGCCGCGCGGCTGACGCCGCCCGCTCGAGCAGCGAAGCCGAGCGCGCCGCCACGGCCGCCGAACAGACCAAGGTGGTCGAAGGCCTGGCCAAGGGCCTGGAGCGCCTGGCCGCCGGCGCCCTGACCTTCCGTCTGACCGAAACCTTCCCGTCGCACTACGAAGCGCTGCGGGCCGACTTCAACCGCGCCATGGACACGCTGCAGGAGACGATGCGCGAAGTGGCGACCAACGCCACGGCCGTGCGCTCGGGCTCGGGCGAGATCAGCCAGGCGTCGGACGACCTGTCGCGCCGCACCGAGCAGCAGGCCGCCAGCCTGGAAGAGACCGCCGCGGCCCTCGACCAGATCACCGCGACCGTGCGCAAGACCGCCGAGGGCGCCGCCCAGAGCCGTGAATCGGTGGGCGCCGCCAAGGCCGACGCCGAGCGTTCGGGCGTGGTCGTGCGCGACGCCATCTCGGCCATGAGCGAGATCGAAAACAGCTCGGGCCAGATCAGCCAGATCATCGGGGTGATCGACGAGATCGCCTTCCAGACCAACCTGCTGGCCCTGAACGCCGGCGTCGAAGCGGCCCGAGCCGGGGACGCGGGTAAGGGCTTCGCGGTCGTCGCCTCCGAAGTGCGGGCCCTGGCCCAACGCTCGGCCGAAGCCGCCAAGGAGATCAAGACCCTGATCTCGGCCTCCTCGACCCAGGTCGAGCGCGGCGTGGGCCTGGTCGGCGAGACCGGCAAGGTGCTGGAGCGCATCCTGACCCAGGTGACCTCGATCAACTCGGCCGTCACCGAGATCGCCGCCTCGGCGCAGGAACAGGCCACCGGCCTGCAGCAGGTGAACACCGCCATCAACCAGATGGACCAGGTTACCCAGCAGAACGCCGCCATGGTCGAGCAGGCCACCGCGGCCAGCCACGCCCTGTCGGCCGAGAGCGAAGCGCTGTCGCGCCTGATCAGCCGCTTCGAGCTGGGCGCCGGCGTGTCGACGGCCGCCCCGGCTCCGGCGCGGGCGCCCGCCGCCGCGGCTCCGGTCCACCACGCTCCGGCTCACCGCGCTCCGGCCCCGGCCGTCCCGGCCATGAAGACCACCGGCCGCGGCGGCGCCGCCCCGAAGCCCGCCTTCGAAGCCACTGAAGACGCCTGGGACGAATTCTGAACATGACCGATCCGACGCTCACGCTCGGCGACAGCCTGGACATGACCGCGGCCGGCCCACTCCACAAGGAGCTGCTGGGCCGTCGCGGGAAGCCGGTCACGCTGGACGCCTCACAGGTCCGCCGGCTCGGCGGCCAGTGCCTGCAGGTGCTGCTCTCGGCCCAGTCCACCTGGGCCGCGGACGGCGCGGACTTCCAGATCGTGAACCCTTCTCCCGAATTCGCCGACGGACTGGCCTTGATGGGCGCCGCCCATCTGGCCCCGGCGGCCACCCTTTCCCCTGTTCAGGATTGATCCGATGAGCATGACTGTCCTTACCGTCGACGACTCCCGGACGATGCGCGAGATGCTTCGGCTCGCGCTCGCCGACGCCGGCTTCCGCGTGGTCCAGGCCGAAGACGGTATCCACGGGCTGGAGGTGCTCCAGGCGGAGCATCCGCAGGTCATCGTGACCGACATCAACATGCCGCGCATGGACGGCTTCGGCTTCATCGAGGAAGTCCGCGGCGACCAGCGCTACCGCGCCATTCCGATCCTCGTGCTCACCACCGAGAGCGACGCGGAAAAGAAGAACCGCGCGCGGATGGCCGGCGCCACCGGCTGGATCGTGAAGCCTTTCAACCCGACCAAGCTGGTGGACGCGATCCGCCGCGTGGCCGCCTGACGACGCCTCTCCAAGACCAGGAAACCACCGCCCGTGGACCCGCTTGCCGCAATTCGCGAGACGTTCTTCCAGGAATGCGAAGAGCAACTCGCTGAGCTCGAATCCGGTCTGCTCGCCATGGAAGGCGGGGACCAGGATCCCGAGACCATCAACGCCGTCTTCCGCGCGGTGCACTCGATCAAGGGCGGCGCCGGGGCGTTCAGCCTCGAGGCGCTGGTCCGGTTCGCGCACATCTTCGAGACGGCGCTGGACGACGTGCGCTCGGGCAAGATGGTCGCCACGAACGACGTCCTGAAGGTGATGCTGCGCGCGGCCGACGTGCTGGCCGACATGGTGCGCGCCGCCCACGTGGGCGACGAGACCGAGCATCCCAACGCCGCGACCCTCGCGGACGAGCTGCGCGCCCTGGGCGGCGGCGCGGCCTCCGCGAGCGAGGACGTGAGCGACGAGGAAGACTGGGGCGACTTCGAGTTCACCCCGATGGCGGTGGCCGCGGACGGGGACGCGCCGTCGGCGCCCGCCGGCTTCGTGGTCACGTTCAAGCCGCGCACCGACCTGTACGCCAAGGCCAACGAGGCCGCCCTGCTGCTGCGCGAGCTGACCCGCCTGGGCCCCTCCGAGATCGAACTGAACGCGCACGACGTGCCGCCTCTTCCGGACATGGATCCCGAGGCGACCTACCTTTCGTGGACGATCACCATGACCGGTGAGGTCGACGAGGCGTCGATCCGCGAGGTCTTCGAATTCGTCGACGGCGACTGCGAGCTCGACGTGCAGCCGCTGGGCGCCGCAGACGCGCCGGAGGCCGACGGCGGCGACGCCGCGTTCGACCT
>NZ_JANINU010000341.1 GCF_024508875.1 Phenylobacterium sp. | reverse complement strand
CGAGCGCCCCGCCGAGCACGGCGCCGGCGACGAAGGCGGCCGCCGGCAGGCCGGAGCGGCGGCGGGGGACTGGCGGCGGGGGTGGCCGGTCCAGTGTCAGGGCCTCGTGCGCGTCCGGCGTCGGGACCTCAGCGGGGTCGGGACGGTCCAACGAGTCGCCGAGTTCGATGGAGATCAGGCGGGGCGGCTCGGGCAGGCGCTCGCCGCGGCGGGGACGGGCCTGGTCGCGCTCGCGCCGGCGGGCCATCTCCTCGAGGATGCTGTACGACTGGGCGGCGTGGCCCCGCTCGCGCGAGGCGTCCAGCAGGCGGCGCAGCTCGGCGCCGTTGAGGGTGGAAAGGTCCAGTTGAGGCAAGGCGTCAGTCCCCGGGCGCGTGTCGTCGTCGACGCCGGCGCCCGTCACTTCGCCAGCGCCCGACTATCGCGCAGAGGGCCCGGGTTTGAACAGGGGCATTTCGGCGCGCCTCAGAAGGCGGCGAGCAGCGCGGGGCCGGCGATCGGGATGGCCATGACGATGGCGAAGCCGAGGGTGAGCAGCGAGAGGGCGAGGTTCATGGCGGGGCTCCTTGGGTGAGGCCAAGGTGGGGCCTGCCGCGCACGGGCGCACCGCCCGATTTCGCAGAACAGTTCTGCCGTTTCGGCAACAGGGGAGGCGGGTGGCCGGGCCGCGCCGGCTGCTGCTAGAACAGGAGGATGACCTCCGGAGCCCGCCCATGCGCCTGTTGATGAACGTCCTGTGGTTCATCCTGGGCGGATGGATCTCGGGCACGGCCTGGATCCTCGCCGGGCTGCTGCTGGCGATCACGATCGTGGGCCTGCCGTGGACGCCGGCGGCGTTCCGGATCGCGGGGTTCACCTATTTCCCGTTCGGCAAGGTGGTGGTCGAGCGCGACGGCGGGGCGACCAGCGTGCTGCTGAACATCCTCTGGCTGCTGCTGGCCGGCTGGTGGCTGGCGCTGCACCACCTGGTGCTGGCGGCGGCGCTGGCGGTGACGATTATCGGCATCCCGTTCGCCTGGCAGCATGTGAAGCTGGCGATCCTGTCGCTGACGCCGGTGGGCAAGGGCGTGGTCGAGGCCTGACGATGGCGGAGGCGGCGAACGACACGGGCCGGGCGGACCGGTCGAACTGGCGCACCGCGCCCTTCAGCCGCTGGGCGTTCCACCACGTGCGCGAGCTGATGCCAGTGGCGGAGGTCCCCGCGGACCCGGCCGGCGCGCGCGACCTGCCGGCCTCGCCGCGTTCGCTGGATGGGTTTGCGATGCCGGCGCCGGGCGGGCGCACGTTCGCCCTGGACGAGGCGCTGGCGGCGACGTCCGGCGACGGGATCGTAGTGCTGCACGAGGGGCGGCTGGTCTACGAGGCCTATGCGAACGGGATGACGGCGCAGACGCCGCACATCCTGATGTCGGCGACCAAGTCGGTGACCGGGCTGGTCGCCGGGGCGCTGGCCGGGCGTGGCGAGGTCGACCTGGACGCGGCCGTCAGCGCCTATGTGCCCGAGACCGCGGCGACGCCCTACGAGGACGCCACGCTGCGCCAGCTCATGGACATGCGGGCGGGGGTGCGGCTGAACGTGGAGCAACTGGCCGCCTACGCCGCCGCCACGGGCTGGGAAGCGCCGGGCCCGCAGCCGGCCGACCTGCACGAGTTCTACGCGACGCTCGCGGGGACGCCCGGACCGCACGACGGGCCCTTCGCCTATGTCTCGGCCAACACCGACCTGCTGGGCTGGGCGCTGGAGCGGGCGGCGGGGCGTCCGTTCGCCGAACTGGTCAGCGAGCTGATCTGGAAGCCGATGGGCGCGGCGCAGGACGGGTTCATCACCACCGACGACCGCGGCGCGGCGCGTTGCACCGGCGGGCTGAACGCCACGGTTCGCGATTTCGCGCGGCTGGGCCTGCTGGTGGCGGAGGACGGGCGGCGGGACGGACGGGCGGTGATCCCCGCGGCCTGGATCGCGGACATGGCAGGGGGCGGGGACGCGCGGGCCTGGGCCGAGGGCGAGTTCGCGGCGGGCTTCCGCGGCATGACCATGCGCTATCGCAGCGGCTGGTACGTGGTGGACGACGCGCCGCAGACCCTGTTCGCCATGGGCATCCATGGGCAGAACCTGTTCGTGGACCGGGCCAACCGGATCGTGGTGGCCAAGGTCTCGTCGCAGCCGCAGCCGGTCGACTTCCGCGTCCTGCCGCTGACACACCGGCTGTACGAGGAGATCCGCCGCGTGCTGCTGGAAAGCTAGAGCGCCTCGAGGATGGTGCGGCTGAGGCGTCGGTAGTCGCCGTCGAAGTGGTGGCCGCCGGGCAGGGCGACGATGCGGGCGAGCCCGACCGGAAGGACGGGACACGCCGGGTGCGGCTCCCGATCGCCGTAGATGCAGACCAGGCCGCCGCTCCCGAGCGAGGCTCGCAGCGCCGCCACCGCCGGCGCGGTGGGGAAGGCGTCGGCGGTGGGCTGGCTCAGCCAGCTATGGGGCGTGAAGCGCAGGTCGCCGGTGGGCCCCAGACCGACGAGGGCCACCAGCCGGATCCGCTGGCGCAGATCGGCCGGCAGGCGCGGGACGATGGCCGGCAGGGCGTCGGCGCCGAACGAGAAGCCCACCAGGACGATGCGGCGCTTGCCCCAAGCGGCCATCTGCCGGCGCAGCGCCGCGGCGAGGTCGGCCGCCGCGCCGTCGGGCGTGCGGGCGGTGGCGAAGTAGCGAAGCGAGTTGTAGCCGATGACGGGCATGCCGCCCTGCGCCAAGTCGTCGGCCAGCCCCTTGTCCAGCGCGGCCCAACCGCCGTCTCCGGAGTAGAGCACGGCCAGGGTGTCGCCGGCGGCGTCGGCCGGCGCGAAGGCGGCAGGCTCGCCGTCGCCGCCGACTGGGCGCCAGGGGCCGGGCCATCCTTGCGCCGCGAAGCCCAGAGTCAGGGTCAACGCCAGGGCGAGGGTCAGGCGCAGGCGACCGACAGCGGCGAGAAAGCGGGCCATGGGCCTTGCCATGCCACGGGCATGCGGCGGGAACCTGACGCCAGCCTTACCGATTTGTGAGGCGATCGCGCCGCGGGCCAGTGGCGCGCTCTATGGAATTCGAAAAAACTATCGATTGGGCCGTAGGGGGCTGATTGTGAGACACCCTCGGTGAACCGGAGCCAGACCATGCCGACCGCCCGATCCCCGCAAGACATCCGCGAAGAGGACCTCGCGTTCGTCGCCCTGGTCGCGAAGCTGGGTTCGGCCGCGGCCCGGTTCCAGGACGAGCCGGTGGTGTATCGCACTTTCGCCCCGCAGCGGCGTCCGAGCTAGGCTTCGGCCCTGGCGAGCGCCGGATCGCCACGCAGGCGCTGGGCGTCGCGGGCGGGCGGCGCGCCGAACGCGCGGGCATATTCCCGGCTGAACTGTGAGGCGCTCTCGTAGCCGACGGCGTAGCCCGCGCGCGAGACCTCGGTGTGGCTGAGGAGCAGGCGGCGGGCCTGCTGGAGGCGCAGGGTCTTCTGGAACTGCAACGGACTCATGGCCGTGGCCGTCTTGAAGTGGCGGTGGAACGATGCCGGGCTCATGCCCGCGATGGCGGCCAGGTCCTCCACGCGGAGCGGCCGGTCGTAGTGTTCGCGGATCCAGCCTATGGCGCGGCGCACGCGCGACAGGCGGCTGTCGGCCCAGGCGATCTGGCGCAGCACCTCGCCCTGCGGTCCCTGCAGCAGGCGGTAGAGGATCTCCCGCCGCAGCATGGGGGCGATCACGGGAACGTCCTGCGGCGCGTCCAGCAAGTCGAGCAGCCGGCGGCACGGGTCCAGCAAGGCGTGGGTGACGGGGCTGACGCCGAACGCCGAGGACGCCGGAGCCTCGCCGGCGCGTTCGTCCCTGGCCGGCAACAGATCGGCCAGTTCCTCGGGCGGAAGCCGGATCGACATGGCGACGTAGGGACGTTGCGGACTGGCCTCGACGATGCGGCCACAGGCGGGCATCTCCAGCGAGGCGATGAAGTAGCCGTGGGGATCGTAGCGGAGCAGGCGCTCGCCGATCAGCACCTCCTTGGCGCCCTGCAGCACGAGGCACAGCATGGGTTCGTAGACGCCCGGCGTGAGCTCGGTGGGCCCGCCTGCCGTGAACACGGAGAGCCCCGGCACGACGGTGTCGTAGCGGTCCCTCCTCGCGTGGCGGACGGCCAGCGCCCGCATCTGGTCGATCAAGTCGTGCACGCCCAGATGATCGGGTCGGCGCAGGCCTTGCGCAAGCGGCGCCTGCGCCTGCGAGGTGCTGCTGAGAGGATCAGGCAAGGCTTCGAGGCGATCGGGCGCGGTCCGGCCCGCGCCGATAGCCAGATCCAGGCCGAAGGAGACGAGGGGTCTCCAACGCGATCTGAAGGAGCATCACATGACTGCCAAGACATTCGGCGAGCAGTCCACCACGGACGAGGTGCTGGAGGGCGTCGACCTCAGCGGCAAACGCATCCTGGTGACCGGCGTATCGGCGGGCCTGGGCGTCGAGACGGCGAGGGCGTTGGCCGCGCATGGGGCGCAGGTGGTGGGCGCGGCCCGCGACCTGGGCAAGGCGCAGGCGGCTACCGAAGGCGTGCGCGCGGCGGCGGCGAACGGCGGCGGGCTGGAGCTGATCGAGCTGGACCTCGCCTCGCTGGCCAGCGTGCGGGCGGCGGCGGACCGCCTGCTGGCCGACGGGCGGGCGTTCGACGTGGTGATCGCCAACGCGGGCGTCATGGCGACGCCGTTCGGCAAAACGGCCGACGGGTTCGAGACCCAGTTCGGCACCAATCACCTGGGCCACTTCGTGTTCGTGAACCGCATCGCCCGGCTGCTGAAGGACGGCGGCCGGTTCGTGAGCCTGGCCTCGGCGGGTCACCGCTTCTCGGACGTGAACCTGGAAGATCCCAATTTCGACCAGGGCGGCTACACGCCGTTCGGCGCCTATGGCCGTTCGAAGACGGCCAACGTGCTGTTTGCGGTGGAGTTCGACCGGCGGCACAGGGATCGTGGCGTGCGCGCGGCGGCGGTTCACCCGGGCGGCATCCAGACCGAGCTCGGCCGGCACATGACGCCGGAGTCGATGCAGGCGCTCGTCGAAGCGATCAACGCCGCGCAGAAGGCGGCGGGCGCTGAGCCGTTCCGCTTCAAGACCATCCCGCAGGGCGCGGCCACGTCGGTCTGGGCGGCGATCATCGCCCCGGCGGACGCGGTGGGTGGCCGATATTGCGAGGACTGCCACGTGGCTGAAGTCGTCGACGGCGAGGGTATCCGTGGCGGCGTGCGGCCCTACGCGATCGACCCCGAGCACGCGAAGGCGCTGTGGGCGAAGAGCGAGGAACTGGTCGACGAGCGGTTCTGAGGACCTGCCGCGGGACGACGCGGAAGGGGCGCGGCCTCTTCCGCGGTTCCCGTTGTCCCGCCGCCCTATCGCGCGCCGCGAATCTGGGCGGATTCCTCGGCCAGGCTCTTGATCTCGAGCAGCGCCTCTTCGGCGGCCTTCAGGTCGTCCTCATCGAGCTGGTCGGCGCTGACGTTAAGCCAGGTGCGGTCTTCCTTGGCGACGATCTCGAAGGTGTCGGGGAAGGCGGCGCGGGCGTCCGCGTCGTAATCGATCTTCAGCAGGCGCCCGGGCTCGATGGCCGCGATGGCGCCCTGCGCTTGCGTCGTGCCATCGGGCGCCTTCCAGGTCACCGGCTCGCCCTGGCGCCAGGAGGTGCGGATGGAGATGCCGTCCTGATAGGCGGCCGCCCATTCGCGGATCAGCTCGGGATTGGTCAGGACCCGCCACACCTCGGTCGGGGGGGCGTGGATCTCGAGGGTCCGCTTCAGGGTCGGCATTTGTCGCTTGGCCATGACAAGGGGAGAACCTTTCAGCAGATGCCGGTGTTCCCGCGCCCAGCCGTGTGCTGCGCCTGAACGCGGAAGTTGAGACGTTCCTTTGTCGTGGCGGATAAATTCCCCATCGCGACGCGTCCCTACTCAACCCACAAGGATGTCCGGTCCGAAAAAGGCGGGATTGCGGCAAAGGTTTCGGGTGCGACAGAATGCGCGAGGCGCCCTTTTGGACGCCTCGCCGAGCCCCGGAAGCGGGAGGGCTCTACGACCAGGGGCCGACGCGGCGGTCCGGGGTGACCGGAACCGCGGTGGCGCGGGCTTGGCGCGTCGGGGCGGCCTGGGCGCGGACCCGGCCGGCCATGCCGAGCAGGGCTTCGACCCGGTTGTGCGTGGCCGGGTGGGTGGAGAAGAGGCTGTCGCCCTTGCCGCCGGCCAGCGGGTTGATGATGAAAAGGTGGGCCGTGGCCGGATTGCGCTCGGCGTCCGGGTTGAAGTAGCCGCCGCGCGCGTAGGCGTCGATCTTCTGCAGGGCCGAGGCCAGGGCTTCCGGGTCGCCCGAGATCTCGGCGCCGGCGCGGTCGGCCTCGTACTCGCGGCCCCGGCTGATGGCCATCTGGACCAGGCCGGCGGCGATCGGGCCGACGATGGCGATGACGATGGCGCCGATCAGGCCGGTGGGACGACCCTCCTCGTCGCGGCCGCCGAAGAAGAAGGCGAAGTTGGCGAGCGCGCCGATGGCGCCGGCGATGGTGGCGGTGACCGTCATCGTCAGGGTGTCGCGGTGCTTCACGTGCGCCAGCTCGTGGGCCATCACGCCGCGGATCTCGCGCCGGTCCAGCATGCCCAGCAGGCCGCGCGTGGCGGCGACGGCGGCGTGGTTCGGGTCGCGGCCGGTAGCGAAGGCGTTCGGCTGGTCCTGGTCGATCACATAGACCTTGGGCGCGGGCATGTTCGCGCGGGCCGCCAGTTCCAGGACGTCGGCCACATAGTTGCGGATCAGCGGCTCAGGGTGCGAGGCGTCGACTTCGGTCGCCCGATACATCGCGAGCACGATCTTGTCGGCATTCCAGTAGCTGACGAGGTTCATCACGCCCGCGAACAGCAGCGCCACGACCATGCCGGTCGGGCCGCCGATCATGTAGCCGGCCCCGACGAAGAGCGCGGTCAGGGCGGCGAGGAGGGTGAAGGTGCGAAGATGGTTGCGCATGGTTCCCACCATATGGGAACGCATACGCGTATGAAAAGTGGGCGCTGGCTAGCTGGCGACCGCGAGGCGCGGTTCAGGCGCGTTTTCCTCGCGAAGGAGCGCTTCCATCTGGTCGGCCGGCATGGGGCGGGCGAAGAAATAGCCCTGCATGCGCTCGCAGCCCGCCGAGCGGAGGAACAGCGCCTGGCCCTCGTCCTCGACGCCCTCGGCGACGATGCGCACGCCCAGGGCGCGGGCGGCGTGTAGCAGCGAGGCGACCAGCTTGGACACCCGCGCGTCGCGGCCCACGTCGTCGATGAGCGAGCGGTCCAGCTTCACCGTCTGGATCGGCAGGTGCATGAGCGCCCGCAGGTTGGAATAGCCCGTGCCGAAGTCGTCGAGGGCCACGTTCACGCCGCGCGCGGCGAGCCGCTCGATGTGGCGGCGCGACAGGGCCAGGTCCTGCAGCAGGAACGTCTCGGTGATCTCGACGGTAAGAGCGGTGGCGGGCAGCGCGGTTCGGCCGAGGCGGCCGATCAGCTTGCGCGAGAAACCGGGGTCCATCAGGTCGCGCGGCGAGACGTTGCACGAGACGGATTCGATCAGACCCTCGGCCACCCAGGGGGCCGTGCGGGCGCAGGCGGCCTCGAACACGGCCTCGTCGATGGCGCGGATCAGGCCCAGCTCCTCGGCCATGGGCACGAAGGCGGCGGGGGCGAGGAGGCCCTTCTCCGGGTGGCGCCAGCGCGCCAGCACCTCGACGCCGACCATGCGGCCGGTCATCGAGTCGATGATGGGCTGGAACCAGGGCTCGATCTCGCCCGCGGGGATGGCGCGGCGCAGCTCGTCCTCGAGCGTGCGGCGGCGCTCGCTCTCCTCGCGCAGCTCGGCGTCGAAGCGGGACCAGCGGCGCCCGCCGCCGGACTTGGCGCGATAGAGGGCCATGTCGGCGAAGCGCTGCAGGTCGGCGGCGTCCTGGGCGTCCTGCGGGAAGACGGCGACGCCGACCGAGCCGCCGGGGGCGACCGTTCGGCCGTAGATCTGCTGCTGCTGGCCCAGGACGTTCAGCAGGCGCTCGGCGCGGCGGGCCACGTCGGCGGCGCTGGACACCAGGGCGAATTCGTCGCCGCCCAGGCGGGCGATCAGCTCGTCGGGCGCGGCGTCGTCGCGCAGCCGCCGGCCCAGTTCGGCCAGCAGCAGGTCGCCGGCATGGTGGCCCAGGCTGTCGTTGAGGTGCTTGAAGCGGTCGAGGTCGATGACGAACAGGGCGACGGACGCACCGTCGCGCGCCGCCTCCAGCCGCTCGCACAGACCCGAGGTGAAGGCGCCGCGGTTGACGAGGCCGGTCAGGGAGTCGGTCTGCGCCAGCCGCAGCGTCATCTCACGCTCGGCTTCGAGCTCGGCCACGCGGGCGGCGAGTTCGGACAGGCTGTTCGACAGTTGCGGCACGGGTGGCGGAGGGTCCTGCTTTCAGACCCCCCACCATTCTCCACACGCGGCGAACGCCGCGTTAAGCGATAAGGTTAGCGGACGTTAGGACGCAGGGGCGCGCCGCCGGGGCGCAGCGGGCGTCAGGCCTGCGCTGGCGCCGGCTCGGCGGGGACCTCGATCTGGTTCTCCCAGCGGGCCACGACGGCGGCGGCCACCGAGTTGCCCACCACGTTCGTCGCCGAGCGGCCCATGTCGAGCAGGTGGTCCACGGCCAGGATCAGCAGCAGGCCCGCCTCGGGCAGGTCGAAGAAGGTGAGCGTGGCGGCAATCACCACCAGCGAGGCCCGCGGCACGCCGGCCATGCCCTTGGACGTCACCATCAGCAGGGCCAGCATGGTGATCTGCTGGGCGATGGAGAGGTCGATGCCATAGACCTGCGCGATGAACAGGGTCGCGAAGGTGCAGTACATCATCGAGCCGTCGAGGTTGAACGAGTAGCCCAGCGGCAGGACGAAGCTGGCCACTTTGCGGCTGACGCCCCACTTCTGGAGCTCCTCCAGCGTGCGAGGGTAGGCGGCTTCCGACGAGGCGGTGGAGAAGGCCAGCAGCACCGGGCTGCGCAGCGCGGCCACCAGCTTCAGCGCCCGCTTGCCGACGATGAGGATCGCCACGCCGATGAGCAGGCCCCACAGCAGCCCCAGCGACAGGTAGAAGCCGCCGACGAACTTGGCGTAGGTGGCCAGCACCTCCAGGCCCTGGGTGGCGACGCTGGCGGCGAGGGCGGCGAAGATCGCGAACGGGGCGGTCTTCATCACGTAGCCCGTGACCTTCAGCATGATGTTGGCGCCCTGCTCCACCAGCGTGAGCACCGCGGGCGCCTTGTCGTCGATGGCCGAGACGGCGGTGCCGACCAGGACCGAGAAGACCACGATCTGCAGGATCTCGTTCTTGGCCATGGCGTCGAAGATCGAGCTGGGCACCAGGTGGGTGACGAAGTCGCGCAGGGTGAACTTGGCGGTCTCGACGCCCGAGGCCGCGTCGATCGGCGGCGGCGTCAGCGACAAGCCCGAGCCCGGCTGGATCAGGTGGACCATCAGCAGGCCGATGGTGAGCGAGGTGATCGAGGCCAGGATGAACCAGCCGATGGTCTTGACCCCCACGCGCCCGATCTCGGAGGCGTCGCCCATGTGGGCGATGCCGGCCACCAGGGTGGTGAAGACGAGCGGCGCGATGATCATCTTGATCAGCCGCAGGAAGACGTCGGTGACGATGGAGAGGTTGGAGGCGACCTCCTTCGCGCTGTCGGCCGGCAACGACTGGTTCAGTACGTAGCCGACGAGGACGCCGAGCAACATGGCGCCCACGACGAAGGCGGTGAAGAGACGGTTCATGCAACCCCCGGACCAAACGAGGGGCCTTTTTCGCCGGGAAGCGGGCATCCGTCCAGCGGATGAGATTCGCAACCGTCACCGACCGGCGCTATAAGCCAGGTGATGAAGAAACATGAAGCAGCCGGCATCGTCGATCGGCTAGAGACGGAATACCGCCAAAGCGTCGAGTCTCTCCGCACCGCCCTGAAATCCTTTCTCTCCGGGGGCCCGCCGCCCGATCCCGCCGTCCGGCGGAGCGGCGCCTATGTCTATCCGGAGCTGCGCCTGACCTGGCCGCAGGGTCTGCCATATCCGCGCACCAGCCGCGCCTTCGCGCGGATTCCCGCGCCAGGGGCCTACGCCATCACGGTGACCCGGCCCGAACTCTTCCGCGACTACCTGGTCGAGCAGCTCAGCCTGCTGCAGGAGGACTTCGACGTCACGCTGGAGGTGGGACGCTCGGGCCAGGAGATTCCGTTCCCCTACGTGCTGGATCCCGCCGACATGGCGAAGGCCGACGTCAGCTCGGTGGAGATCGCGCGCCACTTCCCCACCACCGAACTCGCCCACATCGGCGACGAGGTGGCCGACGGGGCCTGGATGGCGGTTGCCGACGAGCCGCGGCCGCTGGCGCTGTTCGACGGTCTGCGCACCGACTTCTCGCTGGCGCGCCTGGCGCATTACACGGGCGCCCCTGCCGAGCATACGCAGCAGTACATCCTCTTCACCAACTACCACCGGTACGTGGACGAGTTCGTGGCGTGGGGTTGCAAGCAGCTCCAGGCGGGCGGGCCGTACACCGCGCTTTCGGCGGCGGGCCACGTGATGGTCACCGCCGACACGCCGAACCCCGAGGCGGCCGTGGCCGCGGGGTCGTGGCGCCGGCACCAGATGCCGGCCTACCACCTGATGGCGCCCGGCCGCGCGGGCGTGACCCTGGTGAATATCGGCGTCGGACCGTCCAACGCGAAGACCGTCTGCGACCACCTGGCGGTCCTGCGGCCGCAGGCCTGGCTGATGATCGGCCACTGCGGCGGCCTGCGCGGCAGCCAGAAGATCGGCGACTATGTTCTCGCCCACGCCTACCTGCGCGACGACCATGTGCTGGACAGGGTGCTGCCGCCCGAGATCCCGATCCCGCCGCTGGCGGAAGTGCAGCTCGCGCTGAACGGCGCGGCGGAGCAGGTGACCGGAGAGACCGGCGACATCCTCAAGCGGCGCCTGCGCACGGGCACCGTGGTGTCGACGGACGACCGGAACTGGGAGCTGAAGTATTCGTCCAGCGCCCTGCGGTTCAACCAGAGCCGGGCCGTTGCGATCGACATGGAAAGCGCCACCATCGCCGCCCAGGGCTACCGGTTCCGGGTGCCGTACGGGACGCTGCTGTGCGTGTCGGACAAACCCCTGCACGGGGAGATCAAGCTGCCGGGACAGGCCAATGCCTTCTACGACCGGGCCATCGGCCAGCACCTGCAGATCGGCCTGGCGACCATCGACCTCCTGAAGAAGGAGGGCGCGCGCCTGCACTCGCGCAAGCTGCGAAGCTTCGACGAGCCGCCGTTCCGGTGAGCGCCCGCTACCGGTTCCTGGTCCACCGCCGCCACGAGGCCTTCCGCCTGGTGGTGCGCGAGGACCGGCCGTTTCCCGCGGACGGGGCCGAGGCGGACTGGCGCGAGACCCGGGTGCGCGAGGCCGAGGACGTCAACGACCAGGTCCGGGGCGACGTGGAGCGCGACGGCTACAGCCTGTTCCGCATCGGGCTGAGGTTCGCGGATCTACCGAAGGATAGGTGATCCTTCTCCAGCAAGGAGAGAAGGGCTGCGCTGCGGCCGACCTGGGGGGATTTTTGAGCATGACCCGGCACATCGATTTCGACGCGATCGAGAACTTCCGCGACTTCGGCGGGTATGCGACCGGTTGCGGACGCGGTCTGGTGTCCGGCCGGCTGTACCGGTCGGGGCATCACGCCCTGGCGACCGACCAGGACCTGGCGAGGCTGCAGGCTCTCGGGGTCGCCATCATCGTCGACCTGCGCCAGGCCACGGAGCGCGAGCGCGAGCCCTCGCGGCGGTGGGGCGGCTTCGAGGCGGCTGTCGTCGAGAATGACATCCTCTCGCATCAGGACTGGGTGGCCGAACTCGAGGTCTCGCCGCTCACCGCGGAGTCGCTGGTGGCGGACACCATGCGGCACTACCGGATCAACGTGTTCGAGCCGCGCCTCATCGACCTGTTCGGCCGCTTCCTGCGCGCGGTCGGAGACGCGGAAGGCGCGGTGGTGGTCCATTGCGCGGCGGGCAAGGACCGCACCGGACTGGCCTGCGCGTTCCTGCACCAGATCGCCGGCGTCCACCACGACGACATGATCGCCGACTACCTGCTCACCAACGACGAGAGCCGGCTGGAGCGGAAGATGGCGCAGGCCGGGGCGTTCGTGGAGCGTGTGGTGGGGCGCCGGCCATCGGACGAGGCGCTGCGGGCGTGGGTGCAGGTCTATCCGGAGTACCTCGACGCGGCGTTCGACGAGATCCGCGGCCGGTGCGGCTCGATCGACCGCTACCTCGCCGACGTGCTCGGCGTCGACGCCGAAGCACGGGACCGCATCGGCGCGCGCGTGCTCGGAGGGTGACGCTGGGGCCGCCTCGAAAAGTTCGCGGAAGGCGATTAGAAGATCCGGCATGACGCGTCACATCCCCTTTGAGGCCATTGAGAACTTCCGCGACTTCGGCGACTACGCCGCGGGCCAGAAGCGGCTGAAGCGGGGGCTGCTCTACCGCTCGGCGTCGCAGTCGCGGGCGACGGACGCCGACCTCGAGAAGCTGGGCGGGCTGGGACTTTCGGTCATCGTCGACCTGCGCCGCTCGAACGAGCGCGAGAAGGAGCCGTCGCGCCGTTGGAACGGCTTCGCGGCCCAGGTGATCGACAACGACATCGGCCAGGACACCGCCGACGAGTGGGCGACCTTCATCCAGTCGTCGGACCTGACCCCGCAGTCGTTCCACGGCTACATGATGGACTACTACCGCCACCTGCCGTTCCAGCGGCGGCACATCGACCTGTACCAGCGCTATTTCCGGGCGCTCGCGCAGAGCGAGGGGCCGATCCTGGTGCACTGCGCGGCCGGCAAGGACCGCACCGGGATCATCTGCGCCCTCACCCATCACGTGGCCGGCGTGCACGACGACGACATCCAGGCCGACTACCTGCTGACCAACGATCCCGCGCGGATGGAAAAGCGCCTGCCGATGGTGCGCGAGGCCGTACACGAGGCGACCGGGAAGATCGCGTCCGACGAGGCGCTGATGGTGGCGATGCGCGTGGAGGCCGAGTACCTGGCCGAGGCTTTCCGGGTGATACGCGAGGCGCACGGGTCGCTGGACGGTTACCTGGACGAGGCGCTGGGGCTGGACGCCGACCTGCGTGGCCGCCTACACGACCGGCTTCTCGCCTAGGACTTGCCCATGCAGAGCTTCCAACCGCCCCGCCGAATCCTGATGGGGCCGGGCCCTTCCGACGTGAGCCCGCGCGTGCTGGCCGCCCTGGCGCGCCCGACGATCGGCCACCTGGACCCGCAGTTCCAGGCGCTGATGGAGGAGATCAAGGCGGCGCTGCAGCGTCTGTTCAACGCGCCGGACCACGCCTGCGTCCCGCTGCCCGCGCCGGGGACGGCCGGGATGGAAGCGGCGATGATGAACCTGCTGGAGCCCGGCGACCGTTGCGTGGTGGCGGTCAACGGGGCGTTCGGCGGGCGGATGGCCGACATGGCCGGGCGCGCCGGCGCGACGGTGGTCACGGTGGATCACGAGTGGGGCCAGCCGGTGGACCCCGCGCGGGTCGAGGCCGCGCTGGCCGAGGCGCCGACCAAGGTGCTGGCCTTCGTCCACGCCGAGACCTCGACGGGCGCGCGCAGCGACGCGGCCAGCCTGTGCGCCCTGGCCCGCAAGCATGGCGCGCTGTCGGTGGTGGATTGCGTGACCTCGCTGGGCGGCATCGTCGTGGACGCCGCAGCCTGGGACGCCGACGTGATCTACTCCGGGACCCAGAAGTGCCTCTCGGCGCCGCCCGGCCTGTCGCCGATCGCGCTCAGCAAGCAAGCCCAGGCAGCCATCGCGGGACGCAAGGAAAAGGTCCGCAACTGGCTCCTCGATTTCAACCTGCTCATGTCCTACTGGGGCGGGGAGGGCGGCCGGACCTATCACCACACCGCGCCGATCAACGCCCTGTACGGCCTGCACGAGTCGCTGGTCGTGCTGTTCGAGGAGGGCGTGCAGGCGGCCATCGTGCGCCATGCCCGGATGCACGAGGCGCTGGCGGCGGGCGTGGAAGCCGCGGGCCTGAAGCTGCTGGTGGACGAGAAGCACCGGCTGCCGCAACTGAACACGGTGCTGGTCCCCGAGGGCGTGGACGAGGCGGCGGTGCGGACCCATGTGCTGGAGGCCTGGGACCTGGAGCTCGGCGCGGGCCTGGGGCCGCTGAAGGGCAAGGTGTGGCGGATCGGCCTGATGGGCGCCTCGGCGACGCCGTGGCATGTGCGCCTGTGCCTGACCGCGCTCTGCGAGGCGCTGGCCGCCCAGGGCGTGACCGTCGATGCCAAGGCCGTGATCGCGGCGGCCGACGCCAAGCTCAGGTAATCATCGACAACCTATCCCCGCGGCGTACGGTGGCGGCGAAGGCCGTCGCCCAGAGCGGCCGAACGGGGATGAGTGCGTGAAAGACTTCAGTGACGTCGACGCCCGGGGCTCGGTCCGCGACGGGCGCCTGGATCGCGGCGGCCTGGCCTGGTCGATCTTCGAAGGGGGCCGCGACCCCTACGTTATCCTGGTCACGATCTACATCTTCATGCCCTACGTCGCCGGGTCGATGATCGGCGACCCGGTCAAGGGCCAGGAGGTGATATCGCGCTGGCAGCAGTGGGCCGGCTGGGCGGTGATGGCGACGGCGCCCTTCATCGGCGCGTCGATCGACAAGCTTGGCCGACGCAAGGGCTGGCTGGGGCTGATCGTCGGGCTGATGATCCCGCTGTGCGCCGCGCTGTGGTGGGCCAAGCCGGACGGCACGGGCCTGTCCGTCAGCATGACGATGCTGTGCGCCATGACCGTGCAGGTGCTGTTCGCCTACAACGAGATCTTCCACAATTCGCTGCTCGTACGCGCCGCCGGACTGTCCGGCGCCCACAAGGCCTCCGGGCTGGCCCTGTCGCTGGGCAACCTGTTCTCGGTCCTGGCGCTGGTCTTCACGGCCTGGGCCTTCGCCTTGCCCGGGAAGGTCGGCTGGAGCTGGGTTCCGGCTTCGCCGCTGTTCGGCCTCGACCCGGCCAGCCACGAGCCGGAACGCGTGGTGGCCTGGCTGGCCGCCGGGCTGCTGCTGTTCGGTTCGATCCCCCTGTTCCTCTGGACACCCGATGCGCCGCGCACGGGCACGCCGGTGGCCCGCGCGTTCGGCCAGGGCGCGCGCGAGCTGTGGGGGATGCTGAAGACCATCAGCCATTTCCGGGACGCGGCGGTCTACATCGGCTCGCGCATGTTCTTCGTCGACGGAATGAACGGCGTGCTCGTCTACGCCGGCGTCTATGCGGTGGGCGTCATGAAGTGGGGCGCGCTCGAGATGCTGGCCTACGGCATCCTGCTCAGCGTCTTCGCGGTGCTGGGCGGCTTCGTGGGCCGCTGGCTGGACGAGGGGATCGGTCCGAAGAATGCGCTGCGGCTCGAGATCTTCATGACCATGCTGGCCCTGACGGCCTTCCTGGGCATGCGGCCCGACACGATCCTGTTCTTCTGGCCCTACGACGCGGCCGCCCACGGTCCGATCTGGAGCGGCCCGGTGTTCACGCACCTGCCGGACGTGGTCTTCGTGCTGGTGGGCTTCGTGAATGCCATTTTCATCACCGCCCAATACGCCTCCAGCCGCACCCTGCTGACCCGCATCACGCCGCCGGAGCAGACCGGCGCATTCTTCGGTGTCTATGCGCTTTCGGGCGTGGCCACGGCGTGGCTGGCGCCCACGCTCGTCAACGTCGGCACTCGCGTGACCGGCACCCAGCAAGGCGGCTTCGCCACCCTTCTGTTACTGCTGGCCGTGGGACTGGTGGGCCTGGCCTTCGTGCGGGGCGGCCAGCGGGATTCCGCGTACGGCGATTGATCTCCGCTTGATTCCATTGCGGAAATAAAAGCTTGGCCACAGCATGGTTTACGGTGGGAAACCATTAATGCCTGATAATGGTGTACTTATATTAGTCATTCGGATTCATGCCGCCTTAAACGCGGCGGCGGACATTGGGCGTGTTCTTAGGGGCGAGCAGGCAAGAGCTTGAGGCCCCAGCGTAGTCTGCTCGCTAACACCAAGGAGAGAGCCCAATGTCGAAGTTCGTGACCCGCTTCCTGAAGGACGAATCCGGCGCCACCGCGATCGAGTACGGTCTGATCGCCGCGCTCATCTCGGTCGTGATCATCGGTGGCGTGACCGCCATCGGCACCAACCTGGACAAGACCTTCACCAGCATCTCGTCGAAGCTGAGCGGCGGTACGCCGTAAGTTTCGGCCACAAGCCGATCTACGAAACCCCCGGCGGAAACGCCGGGGGTTTTTTCATTTCAAGCTTGGCTGCAACGCATCGTTCATCCGCGGGCGCGCATAAGCTCGTCAGAGAGGTTTCATTTGCCATGATCGCGCTGCTCGTCACCGCTCTCGTGCTCTGCCTGCCGGCCCTGCTCGTCACCGCGGCCGTGAGCGACATCGTGACGTTCACGATCCCCAACTGGATCGCGCTGACGCTGCTGGCGCTGTTCCCGGTCGCGGCGCTGGCCGCCGGTCTCCCGCCGCTCGTGATCGCGCAGAACTTCGGCGTCGGCGTCGGGCTGCTGGCCGTGGGGGTCGCGATGTTCGCCCTGCGCTGGGCGGGCGGCGGCGACGCCAAGCTGCTGGCCGCCGCGGGCCTGTGGCTCGGCTGGGACGCAATGCCGACCTTCCTCCTCTCCGTCGCGATGACGGGGGGGCTGCTCTCGCTGATGCTGCTGACCCTGCGTTCGGAAGCCGTCCGTCCGGTAGCCATGCTGGGCCCGCGCTGGGTCAACCGGCTCGCCGATCCGACCGAGGGCATTCCCTATGGCGTCGCCATCGCGGTCGGCGCATGCATGGCGCTGACGGCGTCTCCCTTCGGCGCGGCCCTGCGGTTCTAGATCATGTCCGACGTGCTCCTCGAGGCCTTCGACGGGCCGGTCATCCCCCTTCACCTCCTGACTGAGGCCGAAACCGCGGCGGCGCTGGAGGCCGACGCGTTCGCGGCGGGTCTGGCGCGCACGGCCGACTTCAAGGGCAAGTCGGGGCAGATGCTGCTGGTCCCCGGCTCCGACGGCGCGCTCGACCGCGTGCTGTTCGGCGCGGGCGACGCCTGGAGCGTCCTGCGCGCCCTCCCGGCCAAGCTGCCGGCCGGCGTCTATCGCATCGCCAGGAAGCCCGACGCGGTCGGCGCCGATCAGGCCGCCCTGGCTTTCGCGCTCGGGGCGTATCGCTTCGACCGCTACAAGGCACGGGAGGGCGAGCGGCCGCGCCTGCTGGCCGAAGGCTGCGACCTCGCCGAAGTGCGCAACGTCGCACACGCCTGCGCCCTGGCCCGCGACATGGTCAACACGCCGGCCAACGACATGGG
>NZ_JANINU010000340.1 GCF_024508875.1 Phenylobacterium sp. | reverse complement strand
AGGGCATCGTGATCGACTACGACGTGGTCGAGGGCGCCAGCCACTTCTGGATGGAGAACCTGCCCGACGTTGAAAGCCGGGTAGGCGCCTACCTCGACAAGCGCCTGGCCGCCAACCCGGCCTGACCATGGCCACCGCGCCGGAGGACGCCATCCGCGCGCGGCGGAAGTTGACCAACAAGCTGATCGCGGGCCACGAGGCGGCGCGGCTGAAGCCCTTCTTCCTGCCCGACGTGAAGCTGATCGTCGGCGACGGCGACCTGATCCTGGGCGCCGAGCAGGTCGTCGCAGCGTTCGCGGCGCAGTTCGCGGACCCCGCCTTCAAGACGTATGTGCGCGAGACCGAGGCCGTGGCGCTGGACCGTGACGGCGCCCGCGCCGCCGAGCACGGGCGCTGGACAGGCGTCTGGCGCGATCGCGAGATGTCCGGGACCTACCTGGCCGTCTGGCGCAAGGTCACCGGCCAGTGGGCGATCGAGAGCGAGCTGTACGTCACCCTCAGCTAGAACCAGCGCCGCTGAGTACGCTCTAGCGCGCCCGCCACGTGGGCGACAAAGGCGGCCGACCGTCGCGCCGTGCTGCGATCGAGGTCGAGTCCCCGGAACAGCGCAACGTCGGCGCTGGCCGGCCGCCAGGAAGAAGCCGCTGCGACGGTCCCGGGGGAGAGGGAGAGACCGCCGGACGTGGGGGTTGTGGGCTCGTCCATGGTCGAAAGATGCCGAGCCGGCTTGCAGACCGGCCGTCGCCGCGTGTGGAGATTCCGTGCAGATGTCAGTCGGCGCGCGGCAGCGTCACCCGGAACGCCGCGCCCTTGCCGGCGGCGACCAGCTCTATTCGTCCCTGGCTCGCGGCCAGCAGCGATCGCGCGATGGGCAGCCCGAGCCCCGTGCCACCCTCCGCCCGGCGACTGGTGAAGAACGGCTCAAACAGCCGCTCGCGGTCGGCCTCGGGCACGCCGGGACCGTCGTCGCTCACGGTCAACACCACCTCTTCGACACCCGGCGTAGCTTCCACACGGGCGCGCGTGGCGCCCGCCTGCCGGGCGTTCTGGAGAAGGATGGTCAGGACGCTCTCCAACGTCGTGAGAGGCGCTCCGACCGGCGGCACATCGCGCGGAACGTCCACCTCCACCGGGAAGCCGGCCGCGTCGGCCGCCCGCCGCGCGGGTTCGCTCAGGTCCGTGGCCGCCCCGGCCTCGGGCGTCGCCATGTCCGCCCGCGCCAGGTCGAGCAGCCGCGTGACGAGCTGGGACAGCCGGTCCGAGTCGCCCGCGATGTTGTCCAGGAACCGCCGGCGTTCCGCCGGCGACATGGTCTCGAAGTGGTCCTGCAGCAGCTCGACCGCGCCGGTGATGCCCGCGAGCGGGGTCTTGAACTCATGGCTGACCGCAGCGGCGAAGTCCCGCAGATAGCCGCTGCGGCGTTCGATCGCCTCGGCCATCGCCCGGAAGTCCTCGTAGAGGTCCCGGATCTCCACCGCCGCGGTTCGCGGCGTGCGGGGAATTTCCCCGCCGCCACCCGCGACCTGGCGTGAGGCCGCGCTCAGCCGCTCGATCGGCAGGGTCACGCCGCGGGCGATGAGTCCCGACAACAGGACCAGCAGGCCCAGGATCACCGCCCCTGCCAGCGCGAACTTGCCCCGGTCCTCGTAGAGGCCGCGGAACAGGGCCCGCGGCGAGCGCGAGAGCAGGACGACACCTTCCACCTTGCCGCCGACGACGATCGGCCGCGCGTGATGGAGGCGGATGCCGGACGCCTTGCTGAGCCACTCGAAGCGATAGATCGGCCGGTAGTCGCCATTCTCGCGGAGCACCGTGCGCGGACGCCCGGACAGGGCGGCGCGCACCTCGGGCAGGCCAGAGTAGTCCTCGCCCTCGGGTGAAACGCCCCGCCGGTCCAGGATCACGGCCGAAGCCAGGGTCGTGCGCGTCGTACGCTCGACGATCGGCTCCAGCTCGGCGGCCACTCGCACCGCATCGCGCTCCATCGGCCGCCTCGCCTGTGGCGGGGCCGGGCGCTCGGGCAGCACGGCGTCCCGACTCAAGTCGATCGTGGTGAACTCGGGATGGAAGTAGCCTTCGGGAGGCTTTAAAGGCCGGGGCGCAGGCGCCGGCGCGCCCGGCCAGCCGATACTGCCCACCGCCGCCAGGGCCGCCCCCTGGGCGACCAGTTCGGCCTCGGTCTGCCGGACCAGGGTGTTCTCATAGACGCGCAGCGAGATCGCGCCGATCGCCGGCATCGCCGCAGCGAACAGCAGCACGCCCAGCAGGATCGTACGTAGGCGCAGCGCCGGCCAGTACGGCGCGACCAGATCCTTGATGCGCTCGATCAAGCCGCCTGACCGAGGCAAGGTCCGAGCCGGTATCCGACGCCCGCCCGCGTCTCGACGACGTCGTGGCCGCCCAGGGCGGCGAACTTGCCGCGCAGGTTGCGCACGTGGCTGTCGATAGTGCGGTCGGTGATGGCGAAGCCGGGTCCGTGCAGGCGGTCGATGATGGCGTCACGGCTGAACACGCGGGTCGGCGCCCCCAACAGGATGCGCAGGATGCCGAATTCGGTGACGGTCAGCGCCGCCTCGGTCTGGTCCCAGCGCGCGATCCAGCTTTCCGGATCCAGGCTGAGCTTGCCGTGCGCCATCGTCGCATCGGCGGCCGGCGGCGCGGCGGCGCGGGCCCGACGCAGGATCGCCTGCACCCGCGCGGTCACCTCGCGGGGACTGAACGGCTTCACGACGTAGTCGTCGGCGCCCAGCTCGATGCCCAGGATGCGGTCGATCTCGTCGTCGCGGGACGAGAGGAACAGGATCGGGATGTCGCCCTGCGCGCGCAGCCGGCGGCACACTTCCAGCCCGTCCAGCTTGGGCATGTTGATGTCGAGCACCACCAGATCGGGCCGCTGCTGGGCCACCGACGCAAGCGCCGCCTCGCCGTCTTCGGCTTCGCGCGCGGCGAGGCCGGCCTTCTCCAGCGCGAAGACCAGGAGCTGGCGGATGTGCGGATCGTCGTCGACGACGAGGACCTGGGGCATGGGCGTCATGTTCCGGGGTTCGGGGTGGGCGTCAATGGCGGGGCGGGCTTCGCAACGGCCGGCGGCGTGTAGAGGCCGCTGCAGTCTCGCCCGCGACGGTCCGGCCAACGCGGCGTCTCGTACGTGGTCAGCCAGGTCCACTGCAGCCGACGCGCGTCGCGCCAACGCCATGTCCGCCAGTGCGCCTGTTTATCCGCGACCTCAGCTTGAATCACGCGACGCGTGTAGCGGACGCGATCCTGGAAGTCGGGCGGAACCGCCGACATCTCCAGTTTCGCCAGAGATACGAGCGCGGCGCCCTTGAGGCTGCGCATGTAGCAGAGGTCGAGCGCTACACCCTGGCCGCCCGCGTCCCGCGCGTGCCGCACGTTCCAGGCCGCTGCGACGGCGCCCAGGTCGACAACGCAGCAACCGCCCAAGACGAGGCCCGCGGCCAGCAGGTTCGTGTTGATCAGCCAACTCGAGCTCTTGCCACGCAGCATGCGCCAGCAGATCAGCACCAGTCCGACAGCCACCAGCCCCATCCAGAGTAGCGCGGCGATGCGGGTGCGGGTCAGGGAATAGGCCTCGATGTAGTCGAGGGTGCGCAGGGCCGTTGACGCCACCAGGAACAGGTTCTGCGCCACCCAGATCACCACCAGGTTCCGCACGCTCCGATCTCGCGACGTCGGCGAACCGGGCTGCAGGAACACAAGCACGAACAGACCCGCCAGAAGCGCGGTGGCGATCAGCGGATAGGCGCCGCGGTGCGCGTAGTCGGCGAAGGTGACCCCCTTCGGGAGTCCCGCGCCGCTCCACAGGAACACCAGGTCCAGGCCGTTCTGCAGCAGGAACACCACGTTGAAGACCGCCAGCGACACGGCGATCGACGCCGTGGTGACACCCGGCAGGTCGAGGGCCCGGTCGAAGGCCGGGGTCGCCAGCGTCCGGCGCACGCCGCGCGGCCGCAGCAGCGCCCAGACCGGAACAGAGAGGACCAGCCAGAAGGCGATCCGCCCAACGTCCAGCTCCGGCAGGCTCAAAACGGAGAACGCCTGGCCGATCACCGGATTGGCCGCCGCGAACAGCGAGAGGAAGACCGCGCCGCCCACCACCGGCAGGACGGCGCCCACCAGCGCGATGGCGATGCGGACCGGTCCCTTACGGGCCCGCGCTTTCAGAACTTCGGCGAGGTCCTGGATCGGGCCGACGATGCTCTTCAGGCCAGCGACGACCAGGCGCTGGAGCCAGCGCCAGCCGTCGTCCCCTCGCCCGGCGCGCGGCGCCAGCACCGCCACGCCCATGGCCAGCAGAAAGCCCAGCCAGCCAACCACCGTCGCTCGCTCGATCTGCAGCACGGCCAGCGACGAGGCCAGGCCCAGCGCCAGGCTGGCGAGCTTCGACAGTCGGATCGCCGGCAAGGCCAGGGCCACGGCCAGGACCGTCGCCAGCCCGAACAGCCCGAGGTTGGCCCCTAGGCCCTCGGCCTCGAACAGCAGCACGTCACCCGCGGCCACCAGCGCCATCGCCAGGCCGAGCTTGATCCAGAAGGTCGGAAGCCGCGCAGACATGCGGAGGTCCCCTGTTGCGGAGACCTTCCTAGGACGTCTTCGTCATGCCGCGCCCGAGCCGCCGTCCGCAGGCGGCCCGGTTCATGTGCAGTTGTCGTGCAGACTGTTCAGCAGGCCTAGGGGGTGAGTTCCAGTCCCTTCAGCGAGCCCTCCGCGCGCCAGTCCTCCAGCACCTTCGTGAAGGCGACCGGCCCGGCGCCGTACGACCCGTTCTTGACGGTCATAGCCTCGGGCTTCCCTTCATTGTTGTAGTAGCCGGGCGTGCATTCCTTCAGGAACGCCTCGCGCATAACCGCCAGCTTCACGATAGTGTCCACCCACGCCTGCTCGGCGTCTTGGGACGGCTCCACGGTCCGCGCCTGGCGCTCCTGCGCGCTCTTAACGAGATAGGCGATGTGCTTCGTCTGCTCGTTGATCATGTGCGGGAAGTTGGCGCTGAAGCCCGACTGCACGTTCGAGACGATGAAGCAGTTCGGGAAGCCGCGACTGAGCACCCCGTGCAGGGTTTCGGCGCCGTCCTTCCACTTCTGCGTCAGGGTCTGCCCGCCCCGCCCATAGAGCTCGTAGCCGGACCGGCGTGTGTAGTCGGTGCCGACCTCGAAGCCGGTGGCGTAGATCAGGCAGTCGACCTCGTAGGCCTTGCCGTCAACGACCACCGCGTTCTCGGTGATGCGCTCGACGCCGCGCCCGTCGGTGTCGATCAGGTGGACGTTCTCACGGTTGAACGTGGGCAGGTATTCGTCGTGGAAGCACGGTCGCTTGCAGAACTGGTTGTACCAGGGCTTCAGCGCCTCGGCGTCCTTCGGGTCCCGGACCACGCTGTCCACGCGGGCGCGGACCTGCTCCATCTTCTTGAAGTCGGCGAGCTGCATCAGCTCGGCGGGGTTCTCCACCTTCTCGCCGGCTTCCGCCTTGCGGCGGGCGAGCAGCAGGATGTTCCCGATGATGTCGGTCCAGCCGTCGTTGACCAAGTCCTTGTCCGCGAAGCCGCCGGAGACGAGGACGTTGAAGTTATCCATCCGCTCCTGCTGCCAGCCGGGCTGCAGGCTCGCGGCCCAGTCGGGGTCGGTCGGGCGGTTGTTGCGTACGTCGATGGACGATGGCGTGCGCTGGAAGACGTAGAGTTCCTTCGCCCATTCGCCCAGGTGCGGGATGCACTGCACCGCCGTGGCGCCCGTGCCGATGATGCCGACGCGCTTGTCCTTGAGATTGACCAGGCCGCCGTTGGAGTCGCCGCCCGTATAGGCGTAGTCCCAGCGGCTGGTGTGGAAGCTGTGCCCCTTGAAACCCTCGACGCCGGGGATGCCCGGCAGCTTCGGACGATGCAGCGGACCGTTCGCCATCACCACGAAGCGGGCCTTGAGGGCGTCGCCGCGGTTGGTCTTCACAATCCAGCGTGACAAGTCCTCGTCCCAGCGCAGCTCGGTGACTTCGGTCTGGAACAAGGCGCCCTTGTAGAGGTCGAACTTCTCGCCGATCGCCCGGCTGTGGCGCAGGATTTCCGGCGCGCGGCTGTACTTCTCGGCCGGCATGTAGCCGACCTCCTCCAGCAGCGGCAGGTAGATGTAGCTCTCGATGTCGCAGGCCGCGCCGGGATAGCGGTTCCAGTACCAGGTGCCGCCGAAGTCGCCGCCCTTCTCGATCAGCCGGATATCCTCGACGCCAGCCTCACGCAGGCGCGCGCCGGCCAGCAAGCCGCCAAAGCCGCCGCCGATCACCACGACCTCGACGTCGTCGCTCAGCGGCGCGCGCTCGATGGGCTGGACGTAAGGGTCCTCGAGATAGTGGGCGAACTGTCCGGCGATCTCGACGTACTGCTCGGAGCCGTCGGTCCGGATGCGGCGATCCCGCTCGGCCCGGTACTTGTCGCGAAGCGCATTCGGGTCGAAGCCCAGGTCGTCCGCCGCCATCGTCTTCCTCCGCCTTCGTTATCAGCGTTCAGCGTGCCGAACGGGCGTTTGAATGGCAAGCGCGACGTGGCGTCAGGGCCGGACGATGCGTCCTCCGGTCATCGGAGCAGGAACGCCCGTGGTCTTCGGGAACGAGATCGGCAGGCCGCGGAACGCACGCGCGGCCAGGTAGGCGAAGGCCTCGGCCTCGATAGAGTCTCCGCGCCAGCCATGGTCCTCGGCCGTCTTCACCGGCATCGGCAGGCGCTCGGCCAGGGCCTTCATGATCTCCGGGTTGTGCCGGCCGCCGCCGCAGACGATCACCTCGGTGGGGGCCGCGCCCATCATGTCGAACCCCGCCTTCACGGCTTCGGCGGTGAAGGCGACGAGGGTCGCGGCCGCGTCCTCGAGCTGCAGAGGCTCGAGCGGGTCCAGCGAGAAGTCGAAACGATCCAGCGATTTCGGCGGCGGCGCCTGGAAGTATGGGTGGGCCAGCAGCGCCCGAACCACGCCTTCATCGACGCGGCCGACACTCGCGTACTTGCCGCCGGCGTCATAGCGCCCGGCCCCGCGGGCCTGCACCAGCAGGTCGATCATTCCGTTGCCGGGGCCGGTATCGAAGGCGGCGATGTCGTCGCCGCCGGTCCAGAAGGTGACGTTGGCCACCCCGCCCACGTTCAGCACCGCCAGCGGCGCCTGCAGCCCCGAGGCCCTGGCCCGCGCCAGGTGGTAGATCGGCGCCAGCGGCGCGCCCTCCCCGCCTGCCGCGACGTCGGCCGTGCGGAAATCGTACGCTACCGGCCGTCCGCTCAGCCGCGCCAGCATCTGCGCATCCCCAAGCTGCACGGTTCGGCCCGGAACGCCGTCCTTAGGCCGCTCGTGCAACACTGTCTGGCCGTGCATGCCGATGAGGTCCAGGTCAGGCCAGGACACGCCTGCATCGTGCAGGAACGCCTCCGCCGCGGCATGATGCTCCTCGGCGACCATCTCGGCCGCGTGGCGGAACAGCGCCGGCTCCGGCGCACCCCGTTCCCACTGCAGCGCCTGTTGCGTGGCTTCGAGGAGGACGTTGCGGGTGGCGTCGCTCAGCTTGCGTTCGCCAGCCGGCCCAAAAGCCTGGATCGCCTCGCCGTCGGTCTCCAGGATCGCCATGTCGACGGCGTCCAGCGAAGTCCCGGTCATGAATCCCAGCACGAGCATGACCGTTGACTGCCATGACCCGCGCCGGGTAGCTAGCCCGCCATGATCGGTCCCGCCGCCAACACCGGCCGCTATTACCGCCTGCCCTACTAGCAGGCGACCGATCCCACGCGCCTGCCCTTCCCGGCCGGCGCATCCCGACATTCCTCGAAGACGCCGGCCTCCTCTCGATCCAAGGAGCCTGCCATGTCCCTCGAAATCCTCTCCGCCGACGTGCTAGAGCGCGGCCAGCGAAGCCACGACAGTCCTGCTCACGAGATCCAGCCGCCGATGACCGACGCCGCCTTCAAGTCCGAATTCCTGCGCGTGATGCAGGCCCGCGGCTACATCCACCAGATCAGCCACCCGGAAGAACTGGACGCGGCCGCAGCGGGTGGGATCGTGACCGCCTACGTCGGCTTCGACGCCACCGCGCCAAGCCTGCATATCGGCAACCTGATCTCGATCATGATGCTGCGCCGCCTGCAGCAGACGGGCCACAAGCCGGTCGTGCTCATGGGCGGCGGTACGACTAAGGTGGGCGACCCCTCGGGCAAGGACGAGAGCCGCAAGCTGCTGACCGAGGCCGACATCGACGCCAACATCGCCAGCATCCGAACGGTCTTCGAGAAGTTCCTGACCTTCGGCGACGGCCCCACCGATGCGGTGATGGTCAACAACGACGACTGGCTTTCGAAGCTCGGCTACATCGAGTTCCTGCGTGAGTACGGTCCGCACTTCACCGTCAACCGCATGCTCACGTTCGACTCCGTCAAGCTCCGGCTGGAGCGAGAGCAGCCGCTGACCTTCCTCGAGTTCAACTACATGCTGATGCAGGCGGTCGACTTCCTGCACCTGAACCGCAACCGTGGCGTCCAGCTCCAGATGGGCGGCTCGGACCAGTGGGGCAACATCATAAATGGGGTCGAGCTGGTCCGGCGGATGGACCAGAAGGCGGCGTTCGCCCTGACCACGCCGCTGCTCACCACGGCCTCGGGCGCAAAGATGGGCAAGACCGCCGCCGGCGCCATGTGGCTGAACGCCGACATGCTGAGCCCTTACGACTACTGGCAGTTCTGGCGGAACGCCGACGACGCCGACGTGGGCAGGTTCCTGCGCCTGTTCACCGACCTGACCCTCGACGAAGTGGCGCGGCTGGAGAGCCTGCCGGGAGCCGAGATCAACGAGGCCAAGAAGGTGCTCGCCACCGAGGCCACGCGCATGCTGCACGGCGAGGCCGAGGCCCAGCGCGCCGCCGCCGCCGCCCAGACCGCCTTCGAGCAGGGCGGCGTCTCGGGCGACATGCCGACCCACGAGGTGGCCAAGGCCGAGCTCGACGCGGGCGTCCAACTCGCTGACCTGGCGGTCGCCGCGGGCCTGGCCGGCTCCAAGGGCGAGGCGCGCCGCCTGGCCCAGGGCGGCGGCCTGCGGGTCAACGACAAGGCGGAGACCGACGCCAACCGGCTCGTGACCTCGTCCGAACTGGTGGACGGCGTCGTGAAGCTGTCGGCCGGCAAGAAGAAGATCGTGTTGGTGAAGCCCGTCTAATCAACCGTCGCCCCGTCGGCGCCTGGCTGGCGGGGCGATACCGGAGAGACTTCGAATGGCTGATGTAATCGAAGGCGCCGTCGCGCCGGACTTCGATCTCGAGACCGCCGACGGCCGCGTGAAGCTGGCCGACTTCGCCGGGAAGGCGGTCGTCCTCTATTTCTATCCCAAGGACGACACGGCGGGGTGCACGCGCGAGGCCCAGGACTTCACGGCGCTGGCCGGGGAATTCAAGAAGGCCGGCGTCGCCGTGATCGGTGTCTCTAAGGACACCGTCGCCAAGCACCGCAAGTTCGCGGCCAAATACGACCTGGCCATCCCGCTCGGCTCCGACCCCGAGGGCGACGTCATCGCCCGCTACGGTTCGTGGGTGGAGAAGACGCTCTACGGCCGGCAGTACATGGGCATCGACCGCTCCACCTTCCTCATCAAGGACGGCAAGCTGGCGAAAATCTGGCGCAAGGTGAAAGTCCCCGGCCACGCCCAGCAGGTGCTGGACGCCGCCAAGGCGCTCTGAACCCGCTCAGGTTTCACAGACCGCGTTCTGTGAAAGCGCGCCGACTCGCCGATTAACGATGCGGGTTTCGCGGCAAGGCCACGCGTGGCGGACGATCCTGCCGCGAACGCCTTGCGCGTCGCAAAAAAGTCGTCGCATATCGCGAACTCCGAAAGGTTGGGGACTTCCGGAACGCATGCAACGTCTGGCGAAAATTGCCCGTTCGCTTGTGGAGCTGTTTCCGGAACGGCACCTCTACGTGCGCTCGGGCGGGGCCATGAAGGCTTTCGTCCTCACCACGCGAAAGCAGCTCATCATCGCCGGCGCAGTCGCCGGCGGCGCGCTGTGGATGGGCGTGTGCACCGCCGCCATGCTGGTGAACCTGCTCTCCGCCTCGTCCGCCGACCGCGAGATCGCCAAGCTGAAGGCGCAGTCGGAGCGCTATGTCGCCGACCGCCAGGCCCGCCTCGACAGCGCGATGGCCCGCCTCAACGCCGCGGGCAGTTCCGGCGCCGACGCCGCCGCCTCGATCGAGAAGCGCCACGCGGCCCTCGCCCTGTTGCTGACGGACGTGAAGGGCGCGCCTGGCGCCGCCGAAGCGCTCACGCCGGCGATCAATCGTGCGCTGGCAGGCCAGGACGCCAGCCCGGTGCGCCGGGTCGAAATGGTCCGGATCGGCCAGGAACAGTTGCTGGAGGCCGCGGACAGTTTCGCCAAGAGCCGCGCCGACCGGCTGCGGCTGGCCTTCCGCATGGCCGGCCTGTCGCCGTCGTCCTTCTCCGACGGCGCCGGCTCGCTGGGCGGCCCGCTGATCGAGTCGAAGGACCCGCGCGCGCTGGCCGCCGTGCTCGACGTGGACGACGATTTCGCGGTGCGCATCCAGCGCGCGGCCCGGGACCTGTCCGAAGCCAAGGCGCTGGCCGCGGCGGCCAACGATCTGCCCCTCGCGCGGCCCACGTCGAACACCCAGCAGACCAGCGGCTTCGGCGTGCGCTTCGACCCCTTCACGCGCCGACCGGCCTACCATTCCGGCCTAGACTTCAGCGGCGGCTATGCCACGCCGATTTATTCGACCGGCCCCGGGGTCGTCGCCTACGTCGGCCAGCGCTCGGGCTACGGTAACGTCGTCGAGATCGACCACGGCCGGGGTCTCAAGACCCGCTATGCGCACCTGTCTGGCTTCTCCGTGCAGCGGGGCCAGCGCGTAGCGATTGGGCAGCGCATCGCGTCCATGGGCTCCACGGGCCGATCGACTGGGACGCACCTGCACTATGAGGTATGGGTCAATGGTCGGGCCCAGAACCCGGGCCGCTTCCTGAAGGCCGGGCAGTATGTTCTCCAAGCCGCAGACTAAGGGCGCCGCAAGCGGCGAAGCCCCGCGCAAGCCCGCCGCCGCCTCGCTGGTGGCCGAGGGCGTCCGGATCAAGGGCGACATCGAGACCGCCGGCGACCTCCACCTGGATGGCGCCATCGACGGCGACCTTCGGGTAGGCCTGCTGATCATCGGCGAGAGCGGCAGCGTGACGGGCGCGATCCACGCCGACGCCATCGAGGTCAGGGGCCGCGTCACCGGCGTCATCTGCGCGCGCCGGGTCAAGCTATGGGCCACCGCCCGCGTCGACGGCGACATCAGCCACACCGAACTCGCCATCGAGGCCGGCGCCCATTTCGAGGGCCGCAGCCTGGCGCTGATCTCGCCCGAGACGCCCGCGCTGGAAGCGCCGGCGTCCCTCAGCGTCGCCGCCGAATAGGCCTCAGGCCCGGGTCGCGCCCACGCGCTGGGCCAGGGCGGCTCCCATGAACTCGTCCAGGTCGCCGTCCAGCACGCCCTGCGTGTCGGAGGTCTCCACGTCGGTCCGCAGGTCCTTCACCATCTGGTACGGCTGCAGCACGTAGCTGCGGATCTGGTGGCCCCAGCCGATGTCGGTCTTCTGCTCCTCGATCGCCGCCTGGGCCGCCTCGCGTTTCTCCAGTTCCACCTCGTAGAGCCGGGCGCGCAGCATCTTCCACGCCTGCTCCCGGTTCTGGTGCTGCGAGCGCTGGGTCTGGCACGCCACGGCGATCCCGGTAGGAATGTGCGTGAGGCGAACCGCCGAGTCCGTCTTGTTGATGTGCTGACCGCCGGCCCCCGAGGCGCGGTACGTGTCGGTGCGCACGTCGGACGGATTGATCTCGATCTCGATGTTGTCGTCGACAACCGGATAGACCCACACCGACGCGAAGCTGGTGTGCCGTTTGGCGGCCGCGTCGAAGGGCGAGATCCGCACGAGGCGATGGACCCCGGCCTCGGTCTTCAGCCAGCCATAGGCGTTGGTCCCCTTCACCTGCAGCGTGGCCGACTTGATGCCGGCCTGTTCGCCCGAGGTCTCTTCCAGGAAATCGACCTCCATCCCGTGGGCGTTGGCCCAGCGGGAGTACATGCGCAGCAGCATGCCGGCCCAGTCGTTGGACTCGGTGCCGCCGGCGCCGGAGTTGATTTCCACATAGGCGTCGTTGCCGTCGGCCTCGCCCGACAGTAGCGCCTCAAGCTCGGCGCGGCCGGCGCGTTCCTTGATCGCCTTCAGTTGGGCGCGGGCTTCCTCGAGGCTGGCTTCGTCGCCCTCCTCGTCGGCCATCTCGGCGTACCCCAGGGCGTCGGCCAGGTCGCGCTCCAGCGATTGCACGCCTTCGACCTGCGCCGACAGTCGCGAGCGCTCGCGACTGACCGCCTGGGCCTCGTCAGGCTTGTCCCACAGCGTCGGGTCTTCGACCCGCGCGTTCAGTTCGTCGAGCTTGCGGAGAGCAGGTTCCCAGTCAAAGACGCCTCCTGAGCAGTTCGATCGACTGCTCGATGTCGGCCTTGGCGGCCTCGACATCCGCTCTCATGGAGAGACTCCCAAAAATCCGGAGCGTGACAGTCCCAAGCGGGAGCCGGTTCGGCGGCCGTCACGCCCCAACGAAAAGGTTTGAGCCCAAGAAAGTCGGGCTCGGGGTCGCGGGCTCTACCGCGCACCGGGCCTCAGAACAAGTCGCTGAGGTCGTCCTTCTTCTTCGGAGGCGGCGCCTGCGGCGAGACCGCGGCGGCGGCGTTCGGCGCGCCCGTAATCTGGCCGTTCGGGAAGACCTGATTGTAGGGTTGCGGACCCGAGGGCGTGCCGGCGGCCCCCAGGGCCTGGCTCGACACCGACGGTTCGGTGCCGGGCCGGAACGCCTCGCGGATGCCGCGGATCATGGCGTACTTGGCGTTCGCGGGCGCCTTGAACGGCACGGGCGGCTTGTCCTTCAGCGCCTGGGTCATGAAGTCCACGAAGATCGGCACCGCGGCGACCGAGCCCGTCTCGTTGTTGCCCAGGCTGCGGTTGTCGTCGAAGCCGATGTAGACGCCCACCACCAGGTTCGGCGAGAAGCCCATGAACCAGGCCGAACGATAGTCGTTCGTCGTGCCGGTCTTGCCGCCCAGCGGCTTGCCGACGGACAGCGCCTGGGTCGCCGTACCGCGCTGGACCACGCCCTCGAGCATGGAGGTGATCTGGTAGGCGGTGATCGGATCCATCACCTGGTCGCCGGTGCGCGCGATGCGCGGGCTCTCGGCGTCGCCGAAGAAGCCGGCGTCGCAGCGGTCGCAGGGCCGACGGTCGGCGCGCCAGATGACCTTGCCGTTGCGGTCCTCGACCATCTCGATCAGGTGCGGCTGCACCAGCTTGCCGCCGTTGACGAACGTCGAGTAGGCCGCGGCCATCCGATAGGTCGTCGTCTCGCCCGCGCCTAGCGCCATGGCCAGCACGCGGTCCATCTTCTTGGTCACGCCCAGACGCTCGGCCATGGTGGCGATCTTGGCCATGCCGACGCTCTGGGCGAGGCGCACGGTCATCGTGTTGCGCGACAGCTCCAGGCCTTTGCGCAGCGTCAGCGCGCCGTAGTAGTCACGGCTGTAGTTTTCCGGGCTCCAGTCCTGGCCACCGTAGCCTTTCAGCGTGATCGGCGCGTCCAGCACCGTCGAGGCGGGCGTGTAGCCGCTCTCCAGCGCGGTGGCGTAGACGATCGGCTTGAACGACGAACCCGGCTGACGCAGCGCCTGCGTGGCCCGGTTGAAGCTGGACAGCGAGAAGGAATACCCGCCGACCATCGCCACCACGCGTCCCGAATAGGGCTCCATGGCCACCAGGGCGCCGTTCACCGCCGGCACCTGCTTCAGGCGGTAAGGGCCGCCGTCCTTGGGGGGCTCGACGAAGACGAGATCGCCTGCGCCGATGCCCTTCCCCGCCCGCGCCCAGGAGACGTCCTGGCCGGCGAGGCTGCCGGTGGCGCCGTCGATCGTCTGCACGGTCACCGAACCGCCGCTGGCGCCGGTCACCACGGCCCGCTTCCAGTCCTGGCGCTCGCGCGGCTTGACGGTCTTGCGCGCGACTTCCTGCCAGCCGGTCAGGGTAGTGACGTGGCCGAAAGCGCCGCGCCAGCCGTGGCGGCGATCGTAGGTCTCCAACCCCGTCATCAGGGCCTGCTTGGCGGCGCTCTGGAGCTGTGGGTCCAGCGTCGTGCGCATGTAGTAGCCGCCGGCGTTCAGGCGGTCGTCGCCCAGCTCCTTCATGTCGAGGGCGATCCGGCGCACCTCCTCCACGAAGTAGTCGGCGTCGCGGTACTGGGAGCGCGTGGGCGCGGCCTGGACCACCAGGTCCTCGGCCATGGCCTTCTTCGCCTCCTCGCGCGTGATCCAGCCCAGGTCGGCCATCTGGTCGATCACCCAGTTGCGCCGGGCGATCGCCTGCGCCTTGCGCCGGATCGGATGGTAGTTGTCGGGCCCCTTGGGCAGGGCGGCGAGGTAGGCGCTCTCGGCCAGCGTCAGCTCACTCACCGACTTGCCGAAGTAGTTGTAGGCGGCGGCGCCGACGCCGTACGAGCGATACCCCAGCCAGATTTCGTTCATGTAGAGCTCGAGGATCCGCTCCTTCGAGAGCGTCTGCTCGAGCTGCGAGGCGAGGATCGCCTCCTTCAGCTTGCGGCCCACCGTCTGCTCGTTCGAGAGCAGGATGTTCTTGGCCACCTGCTGGGTGATCGTCGAGCCGCCTTCCAGCCGGCGCCCCTGCGCCAGATTGACGACGTTCTTCATCTGGGCGCGCGCGAAGCCGCCCACGTCCACGCCGCCGTGCTTGAAGAAGCTGTGGTCTTCGGCGGCCAGGAACGCCTGCGCCGTCTGGGCGGGGATCGCGTCGTAGGGAACGAAGATCCGCCGCTCACGCGAGAACTCGCCGATCAGCGTGCCGTCCCAGGCATAGGCCCGCGTCGCGGTCGGCGGATGATAGTCCACCAAGTCGCTGGCGTCGGGCATGTCGTGGAACAGCCAGGCGGCGTAGACACCCACCGCCAGCGCGCCGAGCGCGATCAGGCCCAGGGCCGCCAGTCCGGCGATTCCCAGCCCGCGCCACCGCGGCCCGCCGGCGACGGGGGGCGGATTCAACTGAGACTGGCCGGGCGGGCGCTCCACCCGGGCTCGTCTAACCTGTGTTGGGGCGGGCGCCAACGCCCGCGCGCCGGGTCTGCGTCAGCGCGACGCGAGCTTCATCTGCTCGCCGAAGTGGGAATCGATGGCGCGGGCCACAGCGCCCATCAGGCGCTGACGGGCCGCCGGGTCGCGCAGCCGCGACTCGTCTTCGGGGTTGTTGACGAAGCCCATTTCCAGCAGCACCGCCGGCACGTCGGGCGCCAGCAGCACCATGAAGCCGGCGTCCCTGTGGCTGCGACGCAGCATCGGCGCCTTGCCCTCGATGTTCGAGACAAGCGTCTGGGCGAAGACCGCCGAGCTGTTGCGTGTCGCGCGCTGGGTCAGGTCGAAGAGGATGTCCCGCACGCCCTGGTCACCGGTCAGGCTGGCCTTCATGAACCAGTCGTCGGCGCTCACGAAACGCGCCGCGCGCGACGAGGCCTTGTCCGACAGGGTGTAGACGCTGGCGCCCTTCAGCGTGGTTTCGGGCGCGGAGTCCGAGTGCAGCGAGATGAACAGGTCGGCCCGCGCGCGCTGGGCGACACGGACCCGGTCCTCCAGCGGCACATAGACGTCCGTCGAGCGCGTCAGCACGACCTTGTAGCGACCGGTCTTGCCGAGTTGGTCCGCCAGCGACAGGGCCGCGGCCAGGTTGACGTCCTTCTCTACGCCCGCGACGCCCGAGGCGCCGATGTCGCGGCCACCGTGGCCGGCGTCGATCACGACCACCTTCTTCAGGGGCATGGCCGGCTTCTTCACCGGCAGGAACTGGGTGCGGATCTGGGTCGGCGGGCGAACCGCCGTCGTTGAGGTGGCGTTGACGGCGGCCGGCGCGCTCGCGGCCACGTCGATCACATAGCGGTAGTTGGCCACGCCGTCGGCCGGCGGCAGCAGGAACCGGCGCTTCAGCCTGGCGTCGCCCGCCAGATCGAGCTGCAGGCGCGCGCCGCCCTGGACCTGATCGACCGTCCAGGCCCGCACGACGCCCCGGCCCGCGCCCTGCTGGGCCTGTCCCGCGATGACGTTCGGCAACATCACCACCACGCGATGGTCGAGCGCGCCGTCCGAGACGATCCGCGCGCTGGTCGCGCCGTCCAGTTCGATGACGAGGCGGGTCTCGGCGGAATCGCCGCCCATCCGCACCTTGATGAGGCCTGCGGTCTCGGTGGCGGCGTGCCCCACCGCGAAGGCGGCGAGGCCGATCATGACGGCGCAAGAGGCCGCGACCGCGCGTCCCCTTCTGCTCGCCAACGCCGACTTGAGCCGCCCCAACATGCTAAAGCCCCGAAAACACGGAGATTCGCACAACGCGAACCGGTCACCCATATAGGCGCGGGCCCCGTGGACAAAGCGTTAACGAGGTCTTGCCAGCTTCCACGTCAGCGTGAGCGCGCGCTTTCCTTTTGAAGCCTGGTGTTGCAATGTCGCGCCGCGCGACGCCGGTGCGCCCGATCCGGGCCCGAACGCCACGCGACAAAACCAAGCCAGCGTCGGCTTCGACCGAGTATTCGGTGGCGACGCATCATCCGATCCGCCTCCTTCGGGATGCGCCTAGGAACACACCCGATGAGCTGCGCAGCTCGAGCCACCTTTGGCCCCAAGGCCTTCCGAACCGCCGTTTCCGGCGCGTCGGCGGTCTACGCGCGCGCTCTTCCCACAAGCAGGCAGCGCCCGGGCCACGTAGCCCCCGCGCGCCGCGGAGAGACTAATGCCCAAGACTATGTTGATCGATGCAGCCCACGCGGAAGAGACGCGTGTGGTGGTCGTCGACGGAAACCGCGTTGAAGAGTTCGATTTCGAGAGCCAGAACCGAAAGCAGCTTCGAGGCAATATCTATCTCGCCAAGGTGACGCGCGTTGAGCCGTCGCTGCAGGCGGCCTTCGTCGAGTACGGCGGCAACCGCCACGGCTTCCTGGCCTTCAACGAAATCCACCCCGACTACTACCAGATCCCGCTCGCCGACCGGGAAGCGCTGCTCCGCGAGGAAGCCGAGGACCACGACGACGACCGTCCCGAGCCCAAGGCCCGCAATCCCGAGGACGAGGACGACGTCGACCTCAACGGTTCGGACGACGAAGACGACGTCATGGAAGAAGAGCTGGCGCGCCGTCGCCGCCGGCTGATGCGCCGCTACAAGATCCAGGAAGTGATCCGCCGCCGGCAGATCATGCTGGTGCAGGTCGTCAAGGAAGAGCGCGGCAACAAGGGCGCGGCCCTGACCACCTACCTCTCCCTCGCCGGCCGCTACGGCGTGCTGATGCCGAACACGGCGCGCGGCGGCGGCATCAGCCGCAAAATCACCACGGCCACCGACCGCAAGCGCCTGAAGAGCGTCGTCTCCAGCCTGGAAGTGCCGCAGG
>NZ_JANINU010000339.1 GCF_024508875.1 Phenylobacterium sp. | reverse complement strand
TGGGCGACGGCGAAACCGTCGCGCTCCAGGACCGCCTGGATCAGACGGCGTTGCGTCGGGTCGTCGTCGACGACCAGGACCGTTTTGGCCATATGAAAACACCCACCGGACTGGACGCTCGCCGTTCTGACGAGGCCTTGTTCTTGTCCCCCTTTGGTACAGGGCAAGGGTAAAGGCGGCGTTTCGCAGTCCCGAATCAGGGGTTAACGGCCGAGGTTTCCTGCGTCGCGGTGTCGCGCACTGTAAGCGCCGGCAGGAAAGCTTGCACGATCGGGCCGATAGCGAACGCGTACAGCACCGTGCCCACGCCCACCGTGCCGCCCAGCAGCCAGCCGCTGGCCAGGACGGTGAGCTCGATACCGGTCCGGACCAGCCGGATCGACCAGCCCGTGCGGCGCGCAATGCCGGTCATCAGGCCGTCGCGGGGGCCGGGGCCCAGGCCCGCGCCGATGTACATAGCGCCCGCCAGCCCGTTGATCCCGATCGCCACGACCAGCGCCGCCACGCGCGCAGGCAGGCCGGCCACTTCGGGCAGCAGCAGCATCGTCAGGTCCATGGACGTGCCGATCACCAGCACGTTGGCGATCGTGCCGATCCCCGGCTTCTGGCGCAGCGGGATCCAGAGCAGCAGCACCAGCGCGCCGACGATGTTCACCAGCAGGCCGATGGACAGGCCGACCCGCCCGGCAAGCCCCTGGTGGAAGACATCCCACGGATCCAGTCCCAGGCCGGAGCGGACCATCAGGGCCATGGCGGCGCCATAGAGATACAGGCCAAGGAGGAGTTGGGCGAGGCGACGGGTCATCAGCATGGTGTCCAGATCGCGCCAACTGGCATTTGAAAATAGAGCCAGTTCTGAGAAGGTGGCGTCCATGAGCTACCGCCGCATCGGTCCGGCCTCGCTGACGCGCCTGCTCGGCGCGTGGCGCGGGGAGAGAACGGGCCCCACATATCGCCAGCTCGCCGATGGCCTTCGGCTTCTGATCCTCGACGGCCGGCTGCCGCTGGACGTCGTGCTGCCGGGCGAACGGGAACTGGCCCAAGCCCTGGAGGTCAGCCGCACCACCGTGACGGCCGCCCTCGGGCGCCTGCGCGACGACGGCTTCCTGGATCGCCGCCAAGGGGCGGGCGCGCGCACGCGGTTGCCGGCCGGCCCCGGCGAGCGCGGCGTGACGCCCTTGGTCGCCGGCGCGGCCGCGGAAGGGCTGCTGGACATGGCGTCCGCCGCGCCAGCCGCCTCGGACGCGATGCACCAGGCCTACGCCGCCGCCCTCAGCGCCCTGCCGGCCCACCTGCCGCAGCACGGCTACGCGCCGCTGGGCCTGTCGGTGCTGCGCGAGACCATCGCCGCCCGCTACACGCGGCGCGGGCTGCCCACCTCGCCGGACCAGATCATGGTCACCAACGGCGCGCTCCACGCCCTGGCGCTGATGCTGCGGCTGACCTGCGGGCCGGGCGACCGGGTGGTGATCGACCACCCCACCTATCCGCATGCCATCGACGCGATCCAGCGCGCGTCCCTGCGGGCGCTTCCCGTGGGGTTGCCCAGCGCGAGCTGGGACGTGGAGGGCGTGGCGGCGGCCTTTCGCCAGAGCGGGCCGCGGCTGGCCTATTTCATCTCCGACTTCCACAATCCCACCGGCCGCTGGATGGCGCCCGACGTGCGCGCGGCGATCGTCGAGGCGGCCCTGCGCGCGCGCACTACTGTGATCTTCGACGAGACCCTGACCGACCTCTGGCTGGACGGTCCGGTCGACCGCTACGGCTTCGCCGAGCCCGACGAGGGCCTCGTCCGCCTCGGCTCCACGGGCAAGAGCTTCTGGGGCGGGCTGCGCCTCGGCTGGATTCGCGCCGACGTCCAGACGATCCAGGCGCTGTCCCTGCGCCGATCGTCGGTCGACCTCGGCACGCCGGTCCTGGAGCAACTGGCCGTCGTCCACCTGCTGACCAACGAGGACGCCGCGCTCGATGCACGCCGCGCCCTGCTGCGGGGCCAGCGCGACCACCTGCTGGGCCTGGTGCGCCAGGCGCTGCCCGACTGGAAGATCGCCTGTCCGCCCGGCGGCCTTTCGCTCTGGGCCGAGCTGCCCGGCGCCGTTTCGACCTCGCTCGCCGCCACCTCGGAGCGCTTCGGTGTGCGCCTCGCCGCCGGCCCCCGCTTCGGCGTCGACGGCGCCTTCGAGCGCTTCATGCGCCTGCCGTTCACCCTGCCGAACGAGACCCTGACCGAAGTCGTCGCCCGCCTGGCCCAGGCCTATGCGCGCCTCCAGCCCGGCGCGGTCGCCTCCCGCTCGTCGATGGGCGCGGTGGTGTAGCCAGCACCCGTTGCACGGCGGAGGCGCAGGTTCCGCAGCGGCACGCTTGCGGGATGGCCGGCGCGCGGCATAGTTCCGCCCGAACGCCGATCATTTGAGAAGTCGGCTGCCGGGAGGGCGTCATGCGGATCTTGGGTCTTGGGCTGGCCTTGGCGGCCGTGGTCGCGCTGGCGGGATGCCAGAAGGGCGGGGCCGGCAATGTCGACGCCAAGCGGCTGGAAGCGGCGGCGACGAACGCCGAGTGGATTTCCTACGGCAAGGACTATAACGAGCAGCGCTTCAGCCCGCTCGACAAGGTCAACGCTTCGAACGTCAAGGACCTGGGCCTGGCGTGGTACGCCGAGTTCGACACCGATCGCGGCCAGGAAGCCACGCCGCTGATGATCGACGGCGTGCTCTACACCTCGACCGCCTGGTCCAAGGTGTTCGCCTTCGACGCCAAGAGCGGCAAGCTGCTCTGGAAGTTCGATCCGAAGATCGAGGGCGCCAAGGGCTTCGACGCCTGCTGCGACGTGGTCAACCGCGGCGTCGCGGTCTGGAAGGGCAAGGTCTACGTCGGCACGATCGACGGCCGCCTGATCGCCCTCGACGCCAAGACCGGCAAGGTCGCCTGGAGCCAGCAGACCACCGACACCTCCCGGCCCTACACGATCACCGGCGCCCCGCGGGTGGTGAAGGACAAGGTGTTCATCGGCAACGGCGGCGCCGAGTACGGCGTGCGCGGCTACATCTCGGCCTATGACGCCGCCAGCGGCAAGCTGCTGTGGCGCTTCTTCACCACGCCCAACCCGAACGGCCAGCCGGACGGCGCGGCCTCGGACAAGGTGATGGCCGAGAAGGCCGCCGCCACCTGGAGCGACGGCGAGTGGAAGCAGACCGGCGGCGGCGGCACGGTCTGGGATTCCATGGCCTACGACCCGCAGCTCGACATCATGTACTTCGGGATCGGCAACGGCACGCCCTGGAACCACATGAAGCGGTCGGGCGGGAAGGGCGACAACCTGTTCCTGTCGTCGATCCTCGCGCTCAAGCCCGACACCGGCGAGTACGTCTGGCACTATCAGACGACGCCCGGCGAGAGCTGGGACTACACCGCCACCCAGCACATCATGCTGGCCGACCTGAACATCGGCGGCCAGACGAAGAAGGTGCTGATGCAGGCGCCGAAGAACGGCTTCTTCTATGTGATCGACCGCGCCAACGGAAAGCTGCTGTCGGCCAAGCCGTACACCAACATCACTTGGGCGACGGGCGTCGATCCGGCGACGGGCCGTCCGATCGAGAACCCGGCGGCGCGCTACCAGACCTCCATGGTCATGCAGGTGCCCGGCCCGCTGGGCGCCCACAACTGGCAGCCGATGGCCTTCAACCCGAAGACCGGCCTCGTCTACATCCCGCTGAACGTCACGCCCTTCGCCTACGCCGACGACAAGGGCCAGGGCTACAAGCCCGGCGCCTGGAACGTGGGCGTGGACTTCGTGATCAACTCGCTGCCCACCGACCAGGCGCAGCTCGCTGCCCTGCAGTCGCTGATCAAGGGCCAGCTCGTCGCCTGGGATCCCGTGCAGCAGAAGGCGGTCTGGACCGTCGACCATCCCTACTTCTGGAACGCGGGCGTCCTGTCGACGGCCGGCGGCCTGGTGTTCCAGGGCGCGGCCGAGGGCCAGTTCTCGGCCTACGACGCCGCCTCGGGCAAGGCGCTCTGGAGCTACAAGACCGGCAACGGCGTCATCGCCGCGCCGATGACCTACGAGCTGGGCGGCGAGCAGTACGTGGCGGTGATGGTCGGCGTCGGCGGCGGCGGCCAGATCTCGGCGCCGGCCTCGATGCCCACCCGGCCGCGCCTGCCGGGGCGGCTCCTGGTGTTCAAGGTGGGCGGCACGGCCAAGGCGCCCGACTTCCCGGCTCCGGCTCAGCCCCCGGCGCTGGACGTCGCCAACATCACCACCACGGGCGACGCCCAGCACGGCTTCGAGCTGTTCCACAAGAACTGCCAGGTCTGCCACGGCCCCAACGCCTCGGGCGCCTGGCTGCCCGACCTGAAGCGCTCGCCGATGATCATGACCGCCGACAACTTCAAGGGCGTGGTGATCGACGGCGCCAGCGCCAGCCGCGGCATGGCCAGCTTCTCCCGCTTCCTCAGCGCCAAGGACGCCGAGGACATCCGGGCCTACATCCTGGTCGAGGCCCGCAAGGCCGCCCAGGGCGGCGTCGCCGCCGCCCCCACGCCGGCGGGGTAGGGCCGGGGAATTGCTCCCCCGTCGGGGGAGCTGTCGGCGAATGCCGACTGAGGGGGTCGTCAACGGTCGTGGATGACCCCCTCCGGCGCCCACCGGGTCGCTCGCGACCCGGCGCTTCCCGCGCTCGCCCGCCCGAATATCGGGCGGGTGCGCCACCTCCCCCGGCGGGGGAGGACCTAGGGCAGCACCGCCGCGAACTGCTCCACGATCCAGTCGGCCTGCGCATCGGTGAGGATCAGCGGCGGGGCGATGCGGATGGTGTGGTCGTGGGTCTCCTTGGCCAGCAGACCCCGCCCCTGCAGCGCCTCGCACACCCGCCGCGCGCCGCCGGCGTCGGGGTGGAGCTCGACCGCGATCATCAGCCCCCGGCCGCGCACCTCTTTCACCGATGGCGCGGCGATGGCGGCCAAGCCCGCCTGCAACCGTCCTCCAACGCGCGCCGCGTTCTCGATCATGCCCTCCTCGGTCAGCACCTTCAGCGCCGCCCGCGCCACCGCGCAGGCCAGCGGGTTGCCGCCGAACGTCGAGCCGTGCTCGCCGGGATGCAGCACGCTCATCACCTCGCTGTTCGAGAGCACCGCCGACACGGGGTAGAACCCGCCCGACAGCGCCTTGCCGATCAGCGTCAGGTCGGCCTCGATCCCCTCGTGCTCCTCGGCCAGCAGCTTGCCGGTCCGCCCCAGGCCCGTCTGGATCTCGTCCAGGATCAGGATCACGTTGTGCCGCGTGCACAGCTCGCGCACCCGCCTCAGGTAGCCGGCCGGCGGGATGATGACGCCCGCCTCGCCCTGGATCGGCTCGACCAGGAAGGCCACGGTGTTCGGCCCGATGGCCGCCTCCAGCGCGTCGGCGTCGCCGAACGGGACCGTCCGGAACCCCGGCGCGAACGGCCCGAAGCCGCCGCGCGACTGCGGGTCGCTGGAGAAGCCGACGATCGCCACCGTCCGGCCGTGGAAGTTGTCGGCCGCCACGACGATCTCGGCCGCCCCGTCCGGCACGCCCTTGACCTCATAGCCCCACTTGCGGGCCACCTTCAGCGCCGTCTCCACCGCCTCGGCGCCCGAGTTCATCGGCAGCACCTTGTGCGAATTGGTCAGCGCGCACAGCTCCTCGTAGAACGGCGCCAACTGGTCGTTGCGGAACGCCCGCGACGTCAGCGTCAGCCGCTGCGCCTGCTCGGTCATCGCCGCCAGGATCTTCGGGTGGCAGTGCCCCTGGTTCACCGCCGAATAGGCCGACAGGCAGTCGAGGTAGCGCCGCCCGTCCACGTCCCAGACGTAGGCGCCCTCGCCACGCGTCAGCACCACGTCCAGCGGCTTGTAGTTCTTCGCGCCATACAGCGCCTCGGTCTCGATGTAGCGCGCGCTGAGCGAGCGCTGGAGGGCGATGTCGTTCATCGGAAGGCTCCCTATTCGGCGGCGTGAAGCTGGGCGGCGGAGACCGACGTGCGGTCCAGGCGCAGGGTCATGCAGTACGAGGCCCCGCCCGAGAGGATGAAGGGCGACAGGTCCACCTCGGTCAGGCTGTAGCCCCGGCCGCGCAGCGTGCGGCGCAGGCTCTCGGGCGCCTTGGCCATGACGATCCGCGCGCCCAGGTTCACGGCGTTGACGCAGAAGGCGGCGGCCTCTTCCGCGCTGGCCTCGATGCGCTGGCTCTCCGGCACGCGGGCGCGGATCGTCGCCAGCCCCTCGGGCGTGAACGCCGGCGGATAGTACAGCACCTTGCCGCCCGCCAGCGGGCAGAAGCAGGTGTCCAGGTGGTAGAACTGCTCGGTCGCCAGCTCCAGCGCCACCGTCTCCTGGCCGAACGTCCGGCGGATCACCGGGATCGCCGCGCGACTCGAGCGCGGGCCGTGGCCGCACCAGAACAGCTTGCGGTCGGCGTCCCAGATCGCGTCCCCCGCCCCCTCGTGGAACAGCCCCTCGGGCAGGTCGACGATCTCGCGCACCAGCCCGCGGGTCTTCAGCCGCTGGAACACCGAGCGCAGGATCGGCTCCTCCCCCTGGCGCTCGGGATGGCGGAAGCGGGCCAGCAGCGCCTTGCCGTCCAGCACCACGGCCGCGTTGGCCGGGAACACCAGGTCGGGCAGGCCGCGCACCGCCTCGATGATCTCCACGTGCGCGCCCGCGTCCGCCAGCGCGGCCCTGAGCGCGGCCGACCCGGCGCACGCCGCCGCCGCGTGGGCGGGCGTCCAACCCTTGGGGTCCATCCACGGGTTGATCCGATAGCTCACGTCGAAGCAGCCGGGATCGGTCATCAGGAAGGTCGGGCGGTCCATGGGCGCTCCTGCCGAAATCGTTGCAGGAAGCGTCCCCCCAGGCCGCGCTAGCGTGTAGATCGCAACATGCTACATAACGCTGATCAGATTGGCGTATCGCCAGCACGAGGTTCCGATATGCTCGACGAGCTGGACCAGGCCCTGATCGCCCGCCTGCGCGCCGATTCCCGCACGCCCGCCGCCGCCCTGGCCAAGGCGCTGAAGGTCTCGCGCGGCACGATCCAGAACCGCATCGAGCGGCTGCTGGCCCGCGGCGTGATCCAGGGCTTCACCATCAAGACCCGCCCCGACGTCGAGGCGGGCCGCGTCCGCGCCGTCATGACCATCGCCATCCAGGGCGAACGCTCGGGCGCGGTGGTCCGGGCGCTGAAGGGCTTCCCCGAAGTCGCCGCCGTCCACACCACCAACGGCCGCTGGGACCTGGTCGCCGACCTCGACGTCGAAACCCTCCAGGCCTTCAGCGCCGCCCTCGACCGCATCCGCCAGATCGAAGGCATCGCCTCCACGGAGACCTCGATCCTCCTGGCGACGCAGAAGATGTGAGGGGTTGGCGCGCCATCCATCGTCGCGGCGCGATGAAGTTGGGGGATTGGGGACGAGAGTTCGTGGAAATCGGGAATGCGCCAGTTGCGGACATTCACCGACCGAGCGAGTCCGCTTGCATCGGTGCGCTTGCGACGTGAAGAGCCACGGCCCGCTCAATCGTTGGAGTCAGGCGGTATCGGCGCCGGCGAACGCGGGGGCGAAGAAGCCGTGGCGGCGTTCGCGCTTAGTTTGACGCTTTGTCGCGCCCCAACTATCCGTTGAGCGCCCGCGCATCGTGAATCGCGAGGCCGATGCTGGGGGGCATCAGACATCATGGCGACCTTCTCGGGCTCTACCGGAGATGACATCTTCACGGGCGGTGTCGACAACGACTCGGCATCCGGCAACGGCGGCAACGACAAGCTGACGGGCGCGGACGGCGCCGACGTGCTGGTTGGCAACGCCGGCGCGGACACGCTGGACGGCGGCGCGGGCGACGACAAGCTCTACAGCGGCAACATCCCGCCGTCGTTCAACCTGCCCTACAGCAACCTGCCCTACGTGCTGCCCCAGCTCGACACCGGGACAGAGCGCGACAGCCTTACAGGCGGCGATGGCTCGGACCGCATCTTCGCGGGGTACGGCGACAGCGTCGACGGTGGCGCGGACGGCTCGTTTGGCGACTACCTCTACATCAGCTTCATGGGGGCGTCGTCGGGCGTGACCGCCGACTTCGGCCTGGCCAGCCAGACCATTGGCGGCGCCGTGATCACCGGCATCGAGAACATCAGCTTCGTCCAGGGGAGCGCGTTCGGCGACAACATCAACGTCCGCTCCACGGGCGGCGGCTACTCGGACTTCACGGCCGTGTCGGGCATGGACGGCAACGATACCCTGACAGCCGGCTACTACACGGGCTCGCTGTTTGGCGACAACGGCGACGACCTGGTGGACGGACGCCCCAGCCAATACCTCGACCTGGTCGACGGCGGGGCCGGCAACGACACCCTGTACACGCCGACGAACAGCTTCGCCTCGGCCAATGGCGGCGCGGGCGACGACAAGATCTATGGGCACGCTGTCGTCCACGGCGGGACCGGCAACGACACCATCGCCATGCAACAGACCTACTATACGGGGCTGGTCTATGGCGACGAGGGCGACGACAGCATCACCGGCACAACCAACCCCAACAGCTACGGCAACAGCATCGCGGGCGGCGCGGGCGCCGACACGCTGGTGGGCGGGGACAACGCCGATGCGCTCTATTCGGCCGACTACGCTGGCGCGGCCTCGAGCGCTCCGGGCGACGACATGGGGCTGGAGCACGACCGGATCACCGGCGGCGGCGGCAACGACGCGCTGGCCATCGGCTATGGCGACGATGCCGATGGCGGCAGTGGCACCGACACCCTGCGCCTGTCGCTGGGCGGCCTGGGCCAGGGCGTAAACCTGGACCTGTCGAACATCGTCGTGAGTGGCTCGTTCTCGCTCGGCGGCGGGGTGATCCAGGGCGTCGAGAGCCTGATCGCCCTGCGCGGCACCGAGTTCGTGGACACCCTGAAGCTGCCGACCCAGAACGTGATGCTGTCGGTCAACGCCGGCGCCGGAAACGACGTGATCACCACCCAGGGCAGCTCGGTGTCGGTGCTGGGCGGCGACGGGGACGACCGTCTGGTAAGCGGCGCGGCGGCCGACACCTTCGACGGCGGGAGCGGGACCGATACGGTCGACTACAGCGGCGTGTCCGCCGGGGTCACGGTCAGCCTGGCCACGGGCGTGGGCGCGGGCGGCGACACGCTGGTGAACGTCGAAGGCGTGATCGGCACCGCGTTCGCCGACACCCTGTCCAGCGCGGCGGCCGGCTCGACCCTGTCGGGCGGGGCGGGCGCGGACCGGTTCGAGGTGACGGCGCGCAGCGCGGTGACGTCGGGCGCGGGCGCCGACCTGATCCTCGTGACCTCGGCCTCGCATTCGGCGGCTTCGGCCGGCAGCGTGATCACGGTCACCGACTGGAACGGGGCCGAGGACAGGCTGCAGTTCGGTTCGATCACGGGCGCCTACGCAGAAGCGACGGCCAGCGACTTCAACGCCGCCGTGGCGGCCGCCGAGGCGCAGGAGGCGGCAGGCTACAACTTCGTCTCCGTGCAGGTGGGCTCCGATGTCTATGTGTTCGGCGCGGCGCTATCGGGGCGGCTGCATTTCGACGACGCCGTGCGGCTGGTCGGCGCGAACCTCGACGCCGTCTCGGCCAGTAACATCGGCCTGTCGGGGCCCCTGGAGACCCCGATCCAGCCGGGTGGCGGCGGCACGGGTGGGACTGGCGGAACCGGAGGCACGGGTGGAACCGGAGGGACCGGCGGGACAGGGGGCGCCGGCGGTACTGGCGGCACAGGCGGAACGGGAGGGACCGGCGGGACGAGCGGCGCGATCGCCGAGCCGACCCTGCCCGGCTCGCCGTCGGCCGGCGTCGGCGGGGCCGCGGGCTCGATCGGCGGGCACATGGACCTCGCCCATGTCTCCTACGTGCTGGACGCCGTCATCACCGACGGGTCGTCGACCTCCGTCACGGCCAGCCTGGGCGACATCAGTCTGCGCCTTACCGGCTTCGGCTTCGCCACTGACTCGGCGGGCCACCTGGCCGGCGGGACGGCGACGTCGCTCGCCTATTCCTATGGCCCGTCCCACGGCGGCCCGTTCTCGATCAACCTGACCATCCCGCAGACCCCGCTGGTCACCCTGGCCAGCTGGTCCCTGGCCGACGCCAGCCAGGCGATGTTCAGTTCAATCATGATTGGCGCCGACCGCGTGGGCGGCGGCCCGGGCGCAGACCTGCTGCGCGGCTACGGCGGCAACGACCTGCTGTACGGCGCTGGCGGCCCCGACACGATCTGGGGCGGCTTGGGCAACGACGTGATCTATGGCCAGGCCGCGCCCGGCACGGGGACCGCAGCGGCGGGCTCGACCTACCTCCGCGGCGAGGAGGGGGACGACTACATCGTCGGCGGGACCGGGTTCGACGACATCAACGGCAACCAGGGCGCCGACACTGGCTCCGGCGGCCTCGGCGACGACTGGGTGGTGGGCGGCAAGGACAACGACCTGCTGTTCGGCGACGCCGGCGCGGACCTCGTCTACGGCAACGTCGGCGCGGACACCTGCGTTGGGGGCGAGGGCGCCGACATCGTCCGCGGCGGCCAGGACAACGACCTGGTGTTTGGCGGGGCGGGCGACGACTTCGTCTCCGGCGACAAGGGCGACGACACCATGGTGGGCGGCGCGGGCGCCGACATCTTCCACACCTTCGGCGACGCGGGCCTCGACCGCGTGCTCGACTTCAGCTCGGCCCAGGGCGACCGGGTGATGCTGGATCCCGGCGCCCAGTACACGGTGGCGCAGGTCGCGGCCGACACGGTGATCACCATGACGGGCGGCGGACAGATGGTACTCGTGGGCGTGACGCTGTCATCCCTGCCGCCCGGCTGGATTTTCGGAGCCTAGGTTCGCCGGCTCGCGGCGCGCGACGGGCGGCACGCGATGGCGGCGATAGCCGCAAGAGCCACCGCCCGCCGACGGCCGCCGCCGATCTCCACGCTCATATGCGCGCGGCCGGGTAGCGCCACCTTTCCCCACCCCCCACCGCGCCTGTACGTCCGCTTCTGACGTACCTCCGTGTTTCACTCCCCGGATGGACGCCCAGCCGACCAACTTCGACGTCGATCCGACCCAGGCCATGCTGGCTCAGCTCGCCGGGCTGGACATGACGCTCGCGCGGCATGTCCACGCCTGCGCCATGGCGACGACGGAGACGGAGGAGGTCACCGACCTCGCCCGCGCCTACCAGCGCATCGCGCGCTCGGTGCGCCAGAGCCTGGCGCTGCTGGAGCGGGTGAAGCGCGAGCAGGCGCAGGCCGCCCGCGAGGCGCCGCCCAAGCCGACCGGCCCGCCGCCGCCGCCCCGCGACGACGCGCGCATCGCCGAGCGCCGCGACGCGGTGGAGACCGGCGTGCTGCGCGTCCTCTGGAACGAGTTCGAAGCCGGCGACGGCGACGACTGGGAGGAGGCCGGCAAGCTGCACGAGATCCTCCTCGGCCAGCTCGACCGCGACGCCGCCGAGGCCGCCTTCGGCCTTGTGGAACAGGACGGCGAATGGGCCGTCCGCCCCCTGGGCGACCAGATCGTCCGCGCCTGCGCCGCCCTGGGCCTGCCCGAGGACGGGGCCGCCACGTGGTCCGACCTCCGCGACCCGCCAGAAGACTGGCCCGACCCTCCCGACGACTAGGCGCGCGCGCGCAGACCTTCCGCCGCCGCGGCGCGTCAGCGCCGATTTTCACCACGAACCACACGGACCACACGAACGAGGCAAGCCGGCCTGGAGCCGTTGCGGCCGCGCGTTCGTGTGGTTCGTGTGGTTCGTGGACAAAACAAGACAGCGCCTGCGGCGCGCACCACGCCGGCCAACCCCGCGCCGTGCGGCCACGCGTTCGTGTGGTTCGTGTGGTTCGTGGTCAATTCGCACGCCTGCGGCGCGCACCACGCCGGCCACCCGGATCACAACCCCGCGGCGCGGGACTCTCGCGTCCCCTTCGCGCTAAGCTTCCCGCATGAACGCCCCCTTCAAGACCGACGCGCTGCCCGAGTGGCGGCTGGACGACCTCTATTGCGACCGCGAGGACCCGCGGATCGAGGCCGACCTCGTCGAGGCCGAGCGGCTGAACGGCGAGCTGGCCAAGCTGGAGGGGCGCCTGATCGCCACCCGCGACCGGCCGGCCGAGCTGGGCGGGATCATCGACCGGGGGATCGAGCTCTACGAGGACGCCACCAACGCCATGTGGAGCGTGGGCGCCTATGCCGGCCTGTCGGCCTCGGTCGCCCGCGACGACCCGGCCTGGTCCAAGTTCGAGTCCGACCTGCGGGCGCGCAGCTCCAGGATCGCCTCGCTCAGCCTCTTCTTCACCCTGGAGATCAACCAGCTCGACGACGTGGAGCTGGAGGCGGCGTTGAAGGCGCACAAGCCGGCGCAGCGGTGGCGGCCCTGGCTGCGCCGCGTGCGCGCCGGCCGGCCGCACGAGCTGTCGGCCGACCTCGAGAAGATCCTGCTGGACAAGGCGCCGGCCACCGCCAACTGGGCGCGCCTGTCGGACGAGACGCTGGCCAAGCTGAGCGCCCGCGTCGGCGGCCGCAAGCTGACGCTCTCCGAGCTGCTGAACGCCATGTCGGGGCCCGACGCGGCCGAGCGCAAGGCCGCCGCCGCGGCGCTCTCCAGGGCGCTGGGCGAGCGGGCCTCGACCTTGGCCCTCAGCCTCAACACCCTGGCCTTCGAGAAGCAGGTCGAGGACCGCTGGCGCAAGTTCCCCAGCCCCGCCGCCGCGCGCCACCTGGCCAACGAGGTCGACGCCGACGCGGTCGAGGCGCTGGAGGCCGCCGTGGTCGACGGCTACCCTTCGGTCAGTCACCGCTACTACGCGCTGAAGGCCAAGGCCCTGGGCCGCACCCACCTCGACCACTGGGACCGCAACAGCCCGCTCGATACGGCCAAGCCGCGCATCTATTCGTGGGACGAGGCCAAGGGCGTCGTGCTGGAGAGCTTCGCGGCCCTCGCGCCCCAGTTCGCCCAGACGGCCGAGACGTTCTTCGCCGAGCCCTGGATCGATGCGCGGCCACGACCCGGCAAACAGTCGGGCGCCTATTCGCACTCGGTGACGGCCACCCGGCACCCGTATGTCTTCATGAACTACATGGGCGAGCGGCGCGACGTGCTGACCCTGGCCCACGAGCTGGGCCACGCCGTCCACCAGACCCTGTGCAAGCCGCTGGGCACCCTCCTGGCCGACACGCCGCTGACCCTGGCCGAGACCGCCTCGATTTTCGGGGAGGGCCTGGTGTTCGAGAAGCTGCTGGCCGAGGCCTCGCCGGCGGAACGGCGCGGGCTGCTCGCCGGCAAGATCGAGGACGGCCTGAACACCGTCTTCCGCCAGATCGCCTTCCACCGCTTCGAGACCCGCTTCCACGCGGCGCGGCTGCAGGGCGAGCTGTCGGCCGATGAGATCGCCTCGCTCTGGATGGAGATCATGCGCGAGAGCCTGGGGCCGGCGGTGAAGCTGGACCGGGGCTACCGCCACTACTGGGGCTACATCAGCCACTTCGTCCACGCGCCGTTCTACGTCTACGCCTACGCGTTCGGCGACCTCCTGGTGCGCGGCCTGATGGAGAAGCGGCGCGAGGACCCCAAGGCCTTCGCCCCGCTCTACGAGAAGCTCCTGGCTGGCGGCGGGACCAAGACCTACGTCGAGGCGCTGGCCGCCTTCGGGCTCAATCCGCGCGAGAAGGCCTTCTGGGCCGCCGGCGTGAAGCAGTTGGAGCGGCTGGTGGACGAGTTCGAGGCGCTGGTGTGAGGCCCTACGCCTTCGACCACGCCTCCCACAGGAGCTGGCCGCCCACCAGCATCATGAGCACGTAGATCAGGGTGTAGAAGCGGGCCGGGTCGATCCGGCGGACCAGCCAGACGCCGGCGAAGGTGCTGGCGATGGCGACCGGGAGGAGGGCGGCGGCGGTCGTCAGGTTCTGGGCCGTGAACTGGCCCAGCGCCCAATAGGCCGGGACCTTGATCCAGTTGATGGTGGCGAAATAGATCGCGGTGGTGCCGACCAGGCTGGCCGGCGGCAGGGCCTTGGGCAGCACCCACATCTGGAAGGGCGGCTGGCCGGCGTGGGCGATCTGGCTGGTGAATCCCGAGGCGGCGCCCAGGCCCACGCCGAGGGCTGCGTCCAGCGCCGGCGGCACGTCGCGCGGCGCCGCGATCCGCCCGCCCCGCGCCAGCCACAGGCGGTGCAGCGCGAACAGGATCGAGATCGCGCCCAGCACCGCCAGGATGGTCACCGGCGAGACCCTCGCCGCCAGCAGGTAGCCGGCCAGGATGCCGACCGCCGCGCCCGGCAGCATGATCGCCAGCGTCCGCCGGTCCCACGTCTTGCGGAAGGCCCACACGCCCACCACGTCCTGCACGATCAGGATGGGCAGCAGGATCGCCGCCGCCTGCACGGGCGAGATCGCCAGCGCCAGCAGCGGCATCGCCACCGCGCCGACGCCCGAGAACCCGCCCTTGGCGAGCCCCATCAGGATCACCGCGGGGACGGCCAGGGCGTAGAACAGCGGGTCGTGGATCATGGCCCGGACCTAGCGTCGTGGCGCAAAGGCTGCAATCGACGCGTGTCGCCAGGCCGTTTCGCAAGGCTGGGAACCTAACCTGTGTTAAGCCGTATAGCGGCCATGTCCAAGGCCAAGATTCTCATCGTGGAAGACGAGTTCGTCGTCGCCGCGAACCTCGAGGCGATCCTCGAGGAGCGGGGGCACCAGCCCGTGGGCATCGCCCCGGACCTGGCCACCGCCATCGAGCTGGCCGCGGAGGAGCCGGACCTCGCCCTGGTCGACGTCAACCTGCGCGATGGGGAGACCGGCCCCCAGATCGCCGAGCGCCTGCGCGAGCGTGGGGTCGCGGTGCTCTTCGTCACGGCCAATCCGCGGATGCTCGACGGCGCCAAGGCCGACGCCATCGGCGTCCTGACCAAGCCCTGCGACGAGGACCTCGTGGTGGCGGCGGTGGAATACGCCCTGAGCGCCCGTCAGGGCGTCGTCCTGCCGGCGCCCCCTGCCGGCCTCACCCTGCTGCGCGCCGCCTGACGGCTCAGTCGCGGCGCAGGTGCGCCGCCGGCACGACCATCTCGACGACCAACCCCGGCCGCGGCCATTCCCGCCGCATCTGCCCGCCCAGCTGCTGGACGATGCTGAGCTCCGCCAGACGCGAGCCGAACCCCTCCCGGGTGGGTGGCGCCTCGATCTGCGGCCCGCCGTCCTCGCACCAGCGCAGCCGCATGTCGGCGCCCGTCGCTTCCACGCCGACGGTCACCCGGCCCTCTGGAGTCGATAGCGCCCCATACTTGGCGGCGTTCGTCGCCAGCTCGTGGAAGGCCAGGGCGATCGGCGTCGCGCCCCGGTCGTCGACCCGCGTGTCGTCACCCCGGATCACGATCCGCCCGTCGTCGAACGCCGGGTAGGGACGGAAGATCTCGCTCAGCAGGCCGTGCAGCGTCGAGTCCCCGAGTTCCGGCCGGGAGTGCTCGCTATGGGGACGGGCGAACTCATGCGCCCGGCCCAGCGCGGCGATGCGGTGCTGGAGGTCCTTAGCCCACGGCCGAAGCTGCGGCTCGTGCCGACTGGTCAGTCCAATGAGGCCCGAGATCACGGCGAAGATGTTCTTGATGCGATGGCTGAGTTCGCGACTCAGCAACTCGTTCTGCTCGGCCGCGCGCTTGGCCTGGTCGATGTCGGTGCAGGTGCCGATCCAGCGCGTGATGCGGCCCTCGGCGTCCCGGACCGGCAAGGCGCGGCCCAGCGTCCAGCGATACTCGCCGCTGTGGTGGCGCAGCCGGTACTCGATTTCGTAGGGCTCGCCGGTATCGAGGCAGTGTCGCCATCGGCTCCAGGCGCGGTCCTGGTCTTCGGGATGGAACATGCCGTTCCACCCCTCGCCATCGGTCGATCCGCGCGGCGCGCCAGTGAACTCGTACCAGCGCGCGTTGTAGTAGTCGTGAAATCCGTCGGGTCGGGTTGACCACACCATCTGCGGCATGGCGTCGGTGAGGACCTCCAGCGTCGCTTGGGTGTGGCTGGGGCTTCCGGCCGCGCCTTCAAGCGTCCAGGGGAGTTTTGCCGGCATGACGCTCGCTTCGGGGCGCGCGCTGTCGGATTGGGAGGGGTCGGACACTAAGGGCCTTTTCTCAACGGGTGGTGGATCGGCGCGCCTTGGGGGCGGCAGATCGGGCCGAACCTTCCTTACACGTCTGACGCAAGCTCAAGGACTCCACGATCGGCGACACGAGACAACTCAGCCGCCCGACCAGATAGCGCTCCGGCCAGGTTGCTTCCTATCCAATGTTAAGGTCTCGTCGCGAAATCGGTTCCGCCGTTCCGAAGAGCACGTTGCGCTCCGCTGCGGGTGGTCGGACGCTGGCGGCTTCCCTGGGGGATTCGATGAGTTCAAAGTCTGCCGCCGCGTTCGCGGCAATCTTCACGTTGTCATGCGCCGGCGCTTCCGGCGCCGCCGAGCCGCCTACCCTACCGTTGGCCGAGACCGAACTGGCCAACCCGCCGCTGCCGGAAATCCTGACCCTTCGCGATCGGGCGAAGGTAATCGACGCCATTCTCGCCGACCGCCTCGAGACGGTGGTCCCCAAACTCATGCGCGAGCAGGGCGTCGACATGTGGGTGCTGGTGGCCCGCGAGTACCTTGAAGACCCGGTCGTCGCCACCATGCTGGACGCCGAGAGCCTGCGGGCGCGGCGGCGCACGATCCTGGTGTTCTTCGATCCGGGCGGCGGCAAGCCCATCGAGCGCCTGACCGTCAGCCGCTACGGCCTAGCCGGCCTCTTCAAGCCCGTCTGGGATCCCGACAAGCAGCCCGACCAGTGGAAGGCGCTCGCCGACGCCATCGCCGCCCGCAACCCGACCAGGATCGCGCTCAACACCTCCTCGCTGACCGCCTTCGGCGACGGCCTGACCTACAGCCAGTACGAGGACCTCGTCGCCGCCCTGTCGCCCGCCTACCGCACGCGCCTCGTCTCGGGCCAGGAGCTGTCCGTTGGCTGGCTGGAGACCCGGACGCCCCTGGAGATGAAGTACTACCCGGGGATCGTGCGGCTGGCCCACGCCGTCCTGGCCGAGGGCTTCTCGTCCAAGGTCATCAAGCCCGGCGTCACGACCACCGATGACGTGGTCTGGTGGTGGCGCGAACGGCTGGCGCGGCTGGGGATCGACACCTGGTTCCATCCGTCGGTCGGGGTTACGCGCCAGGGTGTCAGCGGCCTGCTGGAAGGCGATACGGTCATCCAGAAGGGCGATCTCCTCTGGTGCGACTTCGGCATCACGTACCTGCGGCTCAACACCGATACCCAGCACCTGGCCTATGTGCTCAAAGACGGCGAGAGCGACGCGCTGGCCGGGCTCAAGGCCGGCCTCGCCGCCGCCAACAAGGTCCAGGACGCCGTACGCGCCGCCTACGCCGTCGGCCGCACCGGCAACCAGGCCCTGAAGATCGCCCGAGACGCCGCCATCGCCCAGGGCCTGAAGCCGTCGATCTACTCGCACCCGCTGGGCTACCACGGCCACGGGGCCGGTCCGGCCATCGGCATGTGGGACGACCAGGCCGGCGTGCCGCACGGCGAGCAGAAGATGCACCCGGACACGGCCTGGTCCATCGAGCTGTCGGCCTTTGCACCCGTTCCCGAATGGGGCGGCCAGGAGGTCCAGTTCCGCACCGAGGAGGACGCCTTCTACGACGGCAAGACGGTGCGGTTCCTGGACGG
>NZ_JANINU010000338.1 GCF_024508875.1 Phenylobacterium sp. | reverse complement strand
GGCGGCCTCAGCGCGCCCCGCCAGGCAGGCGAGGGCGACGCCGCCCAGCAACGTCCGCAGAGGCAAAGCCCGCCTCGGTATGGTTCCACTTCCTCACGGACGGTCCGACGCAGCGTCGCGCCGCAGGATCACGTCAGGGCCGGAACGTACAGCCTGGATGGGAACCAGCAAGGCCAGTCGGCGAATTACCGCAGACTGATCGTCGAGAACGAGCACGCCGGAAATCGGGGTGGCGGCGAGGTCCGCATCCTCGATACGGATCGGGGTCGCGAACTGTTGATTGAGGTCGGCGATCACCTCGCTCAGCGGTTGCTGGCGATAGACCAGGCGGCCCGAACGCCAGCCGAGAATCTCGGACGGTTCGGCCGCAGCTATCCGTGCGCCAGACTCGCCTTCCACGTGATCCAGTTTCTGGCCCGGATGCAGACGATACGCCTTGCCCGTGGCGCCCTGGGCCGGGCGGACCTCGACGGCGCCGCGCGCCACGGTGACCGAGACCTTGCCGCCCAAGCGGCGGACGTCGAACTGGGTGCCGACCACGCGGACCGTCCGGTCGCCGGCGGCCACCAGGAAGGGGCGGCGGGCGTCGTGCGTCACGTCGAACACGGCCTGGCCCTCGGCCAGCACCACGTGCCGCGCCTCACGTCCGAAGCGAACCGACAGGCGGGTGCCGCCGTTGAGATCGACCATGGAGCCATCGGCGAGCTGCACCGTGCGGCGCTCTCCCTTGGCGGTGACGTAGGTCTCGGTCTGCGGACCCGCCAACTGCGGCGCGACGAGGACGGCGATCGCGGCAGCGGCGGCCACGGCCCCGACGCCGATCACCGCGCGCCGGCCGACCGGGGCAGCGGGGGCCCGACGCTCGGAGAGCTCGCGCGCCACCGGACCTGCGGCCGCGGCATAGGCCTGCGAAACGGCGAGGGCGTCATCGAAGGCGGCCGCGTTCTCGGCGCTCGCCGACAGCCAGGCGTCGAAGGCCACGGCCTCGGCTTCGCCGAGGTCGCCGGCTTCGAGCCGCACGACCCACGCGGCGGCGTCCTCGCGCCGCGCGTCGTCGTCGTTTCGCCAGACCTTGATCATGCGCCCTTCCAAAGCCGTCGCGTACGACGGCCCGTCGCAGGATTAGACGCCGCGGATCGGTCACGCCCCCCAGTGGAATGATGCAATTTCCGGTAGATCATCGGCCAAGCTTCGCTGTAAGCGCCTTGAGTGCGGCCGAGATGTGCTTCTCCACCGACTTCACCGAGAGACCCATGGCCTGGGCGGTTTCGGCGTGGCTGCGGCCCTCCAACTTGTGGAGGCGGAACGCGCGCTGCATCTGCGGCGGCAGGTCGCCCACGGCATCGACCAGTTGGCGCAGGCGCTGGCGCGAGGCTACCGCTTCGTCGGCAGGCGCCTCGTCGGCGACGTCCTCACCGCCCTCGCTGGCGTGCGCCACGCGTCGCCACGCGGCGTCCCGCGCGACGGCGCGCGCCTCGCCGCGCGCGCGGTCGAGCATCACGTTGGTGGCGATGCGGTAGATGAGGGCGACCGGGTTCTCAGCCGTGACCGCCTGGTCGCGGGTGGCGAGCTTCACATAGAGCTCCTGCGCCAAGTCCTCGGCCGCCGCGGTCGAGCCGGAGCGGGCCGCGAAGAAGCGCACGAGGTTCGCGCGCCGCTCGAGGTAGATCTCCAGCAGCGGGTCCGTGGGGCCTCGGCGCGGGGGCTTCGGGTCGGTCACGAGGCTCAAACGCGCGATCCTCCGCGCCGGGGAGCCGGAACGGGCGACGGAGTCGGGCGTACGCGAACTCGGTCCATGGCCGCGGAGACTGTGAAGCCTGAGCTTGAGTCATGCCTCATTCCGCAGCCTGCGCCAACTTCGACCCTGAACGGGGCGGGGGGGAGGCGTGTTCGGCGGCGTCTAGGCATGGATACCGCATGGTTGACGGCGCCTCGCGGCGGCCGATCTGGGGGGCGGTGTCACGGCGTGCGGGTCGCGGGGGAGCGGCCCGCACGTTCTCTTTTCGAAGATCACCGATTCGCGACAGTGCGCCCGTAAGCGCGGTGGCGATGGTTTTCCCACGGCTCGGACGCCGATTCCCCCAATCGATTCATGGCGATCACGCGGAGTCGAATTCGCTTGGCTGGCCCAAGGTAGGCAGAGGTGCGTTCTCACTCTATGAAACTTGCTCTCGTGCAGAGAGCGCAGGCGCCACTGTGCCGAAATGGGTCCAAGGAGTTGTTGTCGATGAGCCTGAAGACCGTCCCGGGACTTGAGCCCGCGCCGACGAAACACGCCAAGCTCGTACAGTGGGTGCGTGAGATCGCCGACCTGGCCCAGCCCGACCGCGTTGTCTGGTGCGACGGCTCGGACGAGGAGTGGAACCGCCTGACCGCCGAGCTGGTGGCCGGGGGCACGCTGAAGCCGCTCAATCCGGAAAAGCGCCCCAACTCGTTCTACGCCGCCTCGGACCCGCGTGACGTGGCGCGCGTTGAGAGCCGGACCTTCATCTGTTCCGAGAAGCCGGAAGACGCCGGCCCGACCAACAACTGGCTCGACCCGGCCGAGATGCGGGCGGACCTGAAGGACCTGTTCAAGGGCGTGATGCGCGGCCGCACGATGTACGTCGTGCCGTTCTGCATGGGCCCGCTGGGCTCCAAGATCAGCCAGCTCGGCGTCGAGATCACCGACAGCGCCTATGTCGCCGTGTCGATGAAGGTCATGACCCGCATGGGCAAGGGCGCCCTGGATATGCTGGGGGAGGACGGGTTCTTCGTGCCGGCGGTCCACACCGTGGGCATGCCGCTGGTCGACGGCGTCAAGGACGTCGCCTGGCCGTGCAATGAGATCAAGTACATCGTCCACTTCCCCGAGACCCGGGAGATCTGGTCGTACGGCTCCGGCTACGGCGGCAACGCCCTGCTGGGCAAGAAGTGCTTCGCCCTGCGCATCGCCTCGGTCATGGCCCGTGACGAGGGCTGGTTCGCCGAGCACATGCTGATCCTGAAGCTCACCTCGCCCGAGGGGGCGGTGAAGTATGTGGCGGCGGCGTTCCCGAGCGCCTGCGGCAAGACCAACATGGCCATGCTTCAGCCGACGCTGGCCGGCTGGAAGGCCGAGACCATCGGCGACGACATCTGCTGGATGCGATTCGGCGAAGACGGCCGCCTCTACGCCATCAATCCCGAGGCGGGCTTCTTCGGGGTAGCGCCGGGCACCGGCGTCGAGACGAACAAGAACGCGATCGACGCCCTGTGGGGCAATTCGATCTTCACCAACGTCGCCCTGACCGACGACGGAGACGTTTGGTGGGAGGGCCTGACGCCCGAGGCGCCGGCGCACCTGATCGACTGGAAAGGTCGCGACTGGACGCCGGACAGCGCTGAGCCCGCCGCGCATCCCAACGCCCGCTTCACCGTCCCGGCCGCGCAGTGCCCGGTGGCCGCCCCGGAATGGGAAGACCCGGCCGGCGTGCCGATCTCGGCCATCCTTTTCGGCGGCCGCCGCGCCTCGGCGGTGCCGCTGGTGACGGAAGCTCGCGACTGGCGCCACGGCGTCTTCATGGCCTCGAACGTGGCCTCGGAGGGCACCGCCGCGGCGGAGAACGCGATCGGCGAGCTGCGCCGCGACCCGTTCGCGATGCTGCCGTTCTGCGGCTACAACATGGGCGACTACTTCGGCCACTGGCTGAAGATGGGCGAGACGGCGAAGGATCCGTCGAAGCTGCCGCGTATCTATTTCGTGAACTGGTTCCGCAAGGACGAGCGCGGCAAGTTCGTGTGGCCGGGCTACGGCGAGAACAGCCGCGTCCTGAAGTGGATCGCCGAGCGTCTCGACGGCAAGGCCGAGGCGGTCGATACGCCGATTGGCCGCGTGCCGTCGAAGGCCAGCCTGGACCTGTCGGGCGTCAGCCTGACCGACGCCCAGCTCGATCTGCTGCTGAACGTCGATCCCGCCATCTGGACTCAGGAAGCCTCGCTTATCCCGGCCTTCTACGAACGCTTCGGCGAGCACACGCCGAAAGCGCTGTGGGAAGAATACGAGGGCTTGGTCGCCCGGCTCCAAGCTGCGGCCGCGAACGACGCCCAGGGCGACCGGATCGTCGCGGCGGAATAGGTATCCCAACGGAAATGCGAAAGGCCGCGGGGCGACCCGCGGCCTTTGTCATGTTTGGCGTCCCAGCCGAGGCGCAACTCGGCGCAGGCTTGCGGCTGACTTAGCCGCCGGCGACGACCCGCAGGTTCGGAGGGGAGGCGGGTTTCTCGCCGCGGACCTGGGCCACCAGGTCGAAGAGGGCGGCGCGGACCGCACCGACGTCGCCATGCTGAACCACCTCGGCCAGCGCCTCGACGTGGCCGGGCGTCACGCGAACGGCCGAGTTGGAGATGACCTCCATCACTTTCGGCGCGGCCGGGAGGGCGTGCTCGGTTTCGTCGAGCAGGGCCTCGGTCAGCTTCTCGCCGGGGCGGAGGCCGGTGATCTCGATCTCGATGTCGCGACGGCCGCTGAGCGCGACCATCTGTTCGGCCAGCTCCATGATGCTGACCGGTTCGCCCATCTCCAGGAGGAACAGGCGCGAGTCGCGCCGGTCGTCCTCGTGGCAGGCGGCCGTGGCGTGCAGCACGAGCTGAGCCGCCTCGGGGATGGTCATGAAGAAGCGCGTCATCTCGGGGTGAGTGACAGTCACCGGCCCCCCGCGCTCGATCTGCGACTTGAAGATCGGCACCACCGAACCGGACGAGCCGAGGACGTTGCCGAAGCGCACGGCCGAGAACCGCGTGCCTTCGACTGTGCTCTGCTGGGCCTGGATGACCGCCTCGGCCAGGCGCTTGGTGGCGCCCATGGCGTTGGTGGGGTCGACCGCCTTGTCGGTAGAGATCAGCACCATCTGCCGGGCGCCGCAGGCCTTGGAAGCCTCCGCGACGTTCCAGGTGCCGATGACGTTGGTGAGGATGCCCTCGGTCGGATGCCGCTCGACCATCGAGACATGCTTCAGCGCCGCGGCGTGGAACACGAGGTGCGGCGCCTCCCGTTCGAAGGCGGCGGTCAGACGCCGCGCGTCGCGCACGTCGCACAGGACGGCGTTCACCGACACGTGGGGGAAGGTCTCCCGCATCTCGCGCTCGATCTCGAAGAGGGCCGTCTCGGACATGTCGACGACCGTGAGGTGCGCGCAGTTGAAGGCGGCGACCTGGCGGCAGAGCTCGGAGCCGATGGAGCCGCCCGCGCCGGTGATGAGCACGCGACGCGCCTTGATCAGGCCGCCGATGGCGCGGCGGTCGAGCTCAATCGGCTCGCGGGCCAGCAACTCCTCGATGTTGATGTCGCGCATCGGGAGAAGGGTGAGGCCGTCGTGCTGCGAGAGTTCGACGATGGAGGGCAGGCGCAGCAGGCGGATGCCGTCGGTCTTGAGGCGACCCAGGACGTCGGCCGTGAGGCCCTTCAGTTTGCCGGGCTCCTCCAGGAACAGGATCGCGCGTGGATAGCGGTTCCAGCGCCGCAGGTCGGCCAGCGCCTCGTCGAGCCGGTCGATGGCTTCCAGGATGCAGACGCCGCGCACCTGGGCGCCCACGTCGCGGCGGTCGGTGCCGATGATGCCGACCGGCGTGTAGGTGCGGTCGTGGCTGCGGGCGACGTCGCGCAAGTAGGTGTCGGCCAGCGACGGCGGTCCGATCAGCAGCAGCGACGGCGACTGGGCGACGCGGTCGGTGATGGTCTTGAGCGGCGAGAAGCTCTCGAGTGCGTGCTCGTGCAGGGCGCGGCGCAGGATACGCACGCCCATGGCCGTGACCATCTGGAACAGCGGAGCCATGACCAGAGTCGAACGCGGCAGGCCCTTGGCGCGATCGAGCACGAAGACCGCAAGCAGGAAGACGCCGACGGTCAGCACCGCGCTTCGGGCCAGCACGAGCGCGTCGGGAATGGAGACGTAGCGCCAGGGCGACAGCTCGCGCCGGAAGATGAGGCTGAAGACGCCGGCGATGCCCGCGTAGAGCGCTGCGAGCTGGAAGAAGCTGAGGGCGCCGTCCTGTCCGAAGCCGAGTTCGGGCTGCGTGGGCGCGACGAAGAAGGCGGCTGAGAAAGCGAAGGCGGCGAGCACGACGTCGAAGACGACGATCTGGGCCCGGACGGCCATCCGCTCCATGCGCCGCACTCCGCTCACGTGTCGATTCCCAACATAGGCCCCGTCACGCGCGCGGCCAGCAAAACTTGGACTTGGCGGAGTTTTTCCGCGTACGGGCGCTCCACGAGGTGAGGAGCTGGCGCCCAGCGAGCGCCGGCGAACTTAGAAACTGCAATCCAAGCGCGCAAGGAAAAGCCGCCGCGAGTGGATCGCGACGGCTTCCTAAGCCAGATATGGCTAAGCTTTGGTTATCTAGAAGACGAACTTCAGCCCGCCCACGACGCGGCTGTCGCCGAGGCCGCCGGTGACCGCGTTGCCCTTGTTCGTGTCCCAGTAACGGACGTCGAACGAGATGTGGTCGGTCAGCGCGTAGCCCAGGCCGACGTTCCAGGTGGTGTAGTCGAAGGCCTTTTCGACTTCCTGGCGGCCGATGGCGCCGTTGATGGTGAACTTGGTGTCCGGAATCGCGACGGACGCGTTGGCCTCGTAGTACCAGGCGTCACCCGTCTTCCCGAAGAACTCGGGCGAGTAGTAGACGGCGGCGCCCAGGGTCGCCGGGCCGGCCGGGACCGAGGCGGCGACCTTGCCCTCGAAGTAGTCCTCATGCGAGCCGGACGGCTGGTCGACGTAGCCATAGTAGATGATGCCGATATCGAAGCTCACCGGGCCGGCGGTGGGCTTCAGACCGGCGTACAGGTCGAACTCGGCGTCGGTGCCGTTGCCGAAGTCGACGTTCGAGACCCAGGCGCCGGCATAGCCGAGGCCCATGGTGACATCGACGCCGCCGAAGACCTGCGGATCCTCGTCGGTCTGGCTCAGGCCGCGGAAGACGTAGTCGGTGGCCGCCCCCACGTTGAAGGCGAACTTCGGGCTCTCGTCCTGCGCGTAGGCAGCGCCAGCCATCGCCAGCGAGCCGACAGCGGCCGCCAGCGCAATTTTCAGCGTTCTCATTCTCGTATCCCCTCTCACGTCCGTCCGGCCGAGGCCGACGGGCCTCTCATCGTCGTCGCGCCGAGCGCCGGATAACAACGTGACGATCCCGCGACAGCCAAGCCATGCGGCGGCTGATGTGAGATTGGGCGCCTGGCCGTAAGGGCGCCGTAAAATTGGGCGCTACGACGCTGCGGCAACCTTAACGAGCGACGAGGGGCGCGAATCCCAGATGCGAGCCGGCGTCCACGAGGAGGGTCTCGCCCGTGACGTGCCGTGACGCTGGCGAGGCGAGGAACACCGCCGATGCGGCGATGTCCTCCGGGGTCGAGGCAGCCTTCAGAGGCGTGCCGGCGGCGGCGTTGGCGCGCACCCGCTCGGCGGCGGCCTCGCCCAGTCCCTTGCCGAACCAGGGCGTGTCGATGAACCCGGGGCAGATCGCATTGACGCGGATCTTCGGCGCGAGGGCCCTGGCCAGCGATAACGTCATGGTGTTGAGCGCACCCTTCGAGGCGGCGTAGGGCACGGACGAGCCGATGCCGGTGACGCCGGCGATCGAAGCGGTCATGACCACAGCGCCCGGCCGCGGCGCCGCCTCCAGCAGGCCGCGGCAGGCTCGGACCATCTGGTAGGCGCCCACGACATTGACGGCGTAGAGGTCGAGGAAGTCCTGGGCCGAGACGCCCTCCAGGTCGGCGTGGTTGTTGAATTTGGTGGTCCCCGCGTTGTTGAACAGGGCGTCCACGCGGCCGTAGGGCTCGGCGGCCGCGGCGATGCGCCGGCAGTCGTCATCGTTGGCCACATCGCCCTGGACGAGGACCGTCTCGGCGCCGTGCGCCTGGCACTGGCGGGCCGTCTCCTCAGCGTCTTCGCGGTTACGGGCATAGTTGATGACCACCGCCTTGGCGCCGCGCGAGGCGGTCTCGACGGCGATGGCGCGGCCGAGGCCGGTGGAGGCGCCCGTCACCAGCACCACGAAGTCCTGATAGTCGCCCTGCGCCATGCGTCTCTCCCGCGGTTGTTTGGGGTGCTAGTAGCCGGTAAAGCGCCCGGCATGGAAGAGACCCATCTCACGCAACTCGGCCGCGAGGCGCGAGGCTTCGACAGTCCCGAGGCGGCGGTTCTGGAACGCGTGCCCAACCCGCACCCCGGCACGGCCTATCTGGTGCGCTTCACCGCGCCGGAATTCACATCGCTGTGCCCGGTGACCGGCCAGCCGGACTTCGCCCACCTGGTCATCGACTACGTGCCCGGCGATTGGCTGGTCGAGTCCAAGTCGTTGAAGCTGTACCTGGCCTCGTTCCGCAACCATGGGGCGTTCCACGAGGACTGCACGATCGCGATCGCCAGGCGGCTCGTGGACGAGCTTTCGCCGTTGTGGCTGAGGATTGGAGGGTACTGGTATCCGCGTGGCGGCATACCGATCGACGTTTTCTGGCAAACCGGGGCGATCCCGGAAGGACTCTGGGCGCCCGACCAAGGCGTCGCCCCCTATCGCGGACGCGGATGAGCATATCGGCATTCCGACGGAAGATGGTCTTCAGTCGGAGAGGCCTTGAATACTGTACAGCTTAGAGAACAGAGTAGGCAGAGGGGGTGTCTTTCGCAGCCGGCGTTCAGCATTGGGCCTCGACTGACAGGGTGGCTGGTGTTCTCGCGTGAGGGGAAAAATGGGCTGCGACTCGCGCGGCCGGCCATTCGGGCTTTCCAAAACCCGCCGAGAGGCCTATACATAATCTTGCCCAACTCTCCTCGGGCGTGTCACCTCAGGCCGGGCGGCGCGGCGCGTCGTCCGGCCGCCGTGTTTCCGGGGCTCGGATCGATTTCCGGATCAGGGCGTCCAGCGGGTGATCAGGGGATCCAGGGCGGGACGTTCCCGCTCCAGGGGCGCCTCCCGCGCCGTTCCGATCATCATGAATCCAGCGACCTTTTCACCCTCGGCGAGGCCCAGGATCGCGAGGGCGTCGGCGTCGTAGCTGTACCAGTCGGTGATCCAGTTGGCGCCGAAGCCCATGGCGAGGACGGCGTCGAGCAGGTTTGTGCAGACGGCTCCGGCCGATAGCAATTGCTCCCACTCGGGAATGGCGGCGGCCCTTGGCGACGAGATGATTGCGATGGCCAGGGGCGGCGCCTTCAGCTTGCCCAGCTTCGCCGCGAGCGTCGCGTCGTTACGCGTGTTGGCCAGCGCTTCCAGGCGCTGGGCGAAGGCGACCTTTCCGGCGCCTTCCAGGATCACGAAACGCCAAGGCGCGAGTTTGCCGTGGTCAGGGGCGCGCGCGGCGATGCGCAGAAGATCGGCGAGCTGGTCGGCGTCGGGCGCCGGCTCGATCAGAGTGAGCGCCGGTGTCGAGCGGCGCAGCGCCAGGAAACGCAGCACCTCGGGACTGGACTGGAGCGGGAGGGCGGCGCCGAATTCGGGGGCGGGCGGCAGGGCTGACGGCAAGGGGGCTCCGGCGTCTAGAATGCCGATAGGGAGCCTCTTTATGGGGGCGTGGACGCGAACCGCAAGGCGAGGAGACCGAAACGATGGGGGATAAGCCTGCCTGGCTGCGGTCGCACGGACGGCCTTGGGTGCGCGGGGAAGCGCGCGCCATTTATGACAACCCCTGGATCCGGGTGACCGAGTTCGCCGCGACGGCGCCGACCGGCGCGCCGGCGCAGTACGGGCTGGTGAGCTTCAAGAACTACGCGGTGGCGGTCCTGCCGCTGTTCGACGACGGGACGACGGTGCTGGTCGGGCAGAACCGCTTCCCGGCGGGCGACTACAGTTGGGAGATCCCCGAGGGTGGCGGACCGGTCGAGCACGATCCCCTGGAGAGCGCCAAGCGCGAATTGGCCGAGGAGACCGGCCTGCAGGCCGAGGAATGGTACGAAGTAATGCAGGCGCAACTGTCCAACTCGGTGACCGACGAGCGGATGTTCGGCTATCTGGCGCTGGGCCTGTCCCGCGCCCGCGCCGGGCAGGAGATGGACGACACCGAGGCGCTTGAGACGGTGCGGGTTCCGTTCCGCGAGGCGCTGGATGCGGCGATGGCCGGCGATCTCAAGGACATGCTGACGGTGGCGATGCTGCTCAAGGCTTACCATATGGCGCGTGAAGGGCTTTTGGCGCCTGCGCTCGCGCGCGCCATGCTAGGGTAGGGAGAAAACCCTATGGGTCGGGAGGAGACCATGAGTCAGCGCCTGGAGGTGGTGAACCCCGCCGCGCCGCCGCCCGTCTGGGCCGCGCTCAGGAACGAAGCCTATGCCGCCGCCAAGAGCGAGGCGGCCCTCGCCAGCCTGCTCGCGGCGGTGATCCTGAACCACGAGACGCTTGGCGACGCCTTGAGCTACCAGCTCGCGCGCAAGCTGGGTGACCAGGAGCTGCGGGCCATGAGCCTGCGCGACACGGTCGAGGAAGCCTATGAAGCCGATCCGTCGATCGTCGAGATCGCCGAGGCCGACCTGAAGGCGGTGTTCGAGCGCGACCCCGCCTGCAAGGGCTACGTCCAGCCGTTCCTCTTCTTCAAGGGCTTCCTGGCGCTGCAGACCCACCGGGTTGCGCACTGGCTCTACAACGAGGGCCGCGAGACGCTGGCGTTCTACCTGCAGAGCCGGACCAGTGAGCTGTTCCAGGTGGACATCAACCCGGCGACGAAGATCGGCCGGGGCGTGTTCGTCGACCATGGGACCGGGATCGTGATCGGCGAGACGGCGGTGATCGGCGACGACGTGTCGATGTTGCAGGGCGTGACCCTGGGCGGCACGGGCGCCGAGCGCGGTGACCGCCACCCGAAGATCGGCAAGGGCGTGCTGCTGGGCGCCGGCGCCAAGGTGCTGGGCAACATCACCATCGGCGACTACGCCAAGATCGCGTCGGGTTCGGTGGTGCTGAAGCCGGTGCCGCCGCATTGCACGGCGGCAGGCGTGCCCGCGCGGCTGGTGAACTGCCCGACGTGCGAGGAGCCCGCCAAGAGCATGGACCACACGCTCGCGGATGCTGTGTACGACTACGTGATCTGAGGTTTCGCCGCGGGACGGCTTTCTGTAGGTTCGCGCCGAAATTTGACCCCGAGGAGCGACGGCGTGGACGAGAAGACCATCCGCAGGATCGAAGGCTATCTGCGCGGGACCTTCGCGAACGCCCGCATCACGCTGGTTCCGCGGCCCAAGCAGAAGGACTCCGCCGAGGTGTATATCGGCGAGGAGTTCATCGGCGTCGTCTTCCAGGACGAAGACGAGGACGGCTCGTTCATGTTCGAAATGGCGATCCTTGCCGAAGACCTGCCTTAGGGCCGCTCAGCGGACCTGAACCACCTTCAACGTACCCGAGGGCGCCGGCGAGATCGGCGGCGACGGCTGCCCGGTGTCGAGCCAGGCGGCCCAGTGGGCGCGTGGCAGGATCACGATCTGACGGTCGTGGTAGGGGGCGATGTCGGGGCCGGGCGGGCAGGTGAGCAAGGTGAAGCGGTCGTCGCGGATCAGCCCGGCGACGCCCAGGACGCTGTCGTCGGCCGCGGAGAACCGCCACTTGGACTTCGGCGCCTTCGCTCCCGTAAACTCATAGAAGGCGTCCACCGGCACGAGACATCGCCCGTTCGGAAAGCGGCGGCCGTCGGAGCGGAAGTTGATGATCGGGCCGCGCGGCCCGGGAAAGCCCCAGCGAAGCTGCGACAGGACCGCCGCGCCATCGCGGCCGGTGACGATGTAGCTGGGGTCCGTCGGGCGGATGGAGGCGCGCGGCTCCATGTTGGGCGCCCCGCCGTCCCAGGTGAGCGGCAACTGTAGCTGGCCGAACTCCTTCAGCAGCTCGTCGAGAGACCGCTCCTGGGCATATTCATTGCACATGTAATCTACAGTTTCCGAAATCTGCGCTTGTGGATAATATCTACGCTGCGCCTCGCAGGATGCGCCGCGCCTGGAACGGGGGGACGATGGCGGTGATGTGGGCAGCCCAGCGCAGGCGGGCATCGTGGCGCATGGGCGCCGCGGCGCTTTCCAGGTCGTAGAGGCCAGCCCGCGAGCCGCGGAGAAGGCGCTTGACCAGCACCTCGTCGGTATCGAGTTCCACCACGACCACATGGCCCAGCATGTCGGGCGTGGGGGCGGTGCGCTGGTCCTCGAAGTAGATGATGGCGCCGTCGTCGGCCACGCCCCGCATCGAGTGGCCCACAACTTTGAGGGCCCGCGCCTGGTCGGTGCCGCCGGGCGGAATGGGAACGAGTTCCGCGGGATCGTGGCCCAGCGCGAAGAGGACCGTGCCGTCGGGATTGGCCCCCACGGAGCCGATCACGGGCACGAAGCCGTCCGCGACAGGCCGAGCCGGGCCGGCCGCATCGTACAGCCATTCGGCGCTGACCCCGAACGCCGCCGCGTATTCCTTGGCCCGCCGATAAGAGAAGGGCGCGTTGCCGTTCTCGTTCGAGGCGTAGGTGTTGCGGCTCCAGCCATGGACGTCCGCAGCTGACGCAGCCGTTTCGTAGCCTTTCTCGAGGCGGGCCTGTTTGAGCCGTTGCGCGCGACCGTCCATGAGGGTGTACATAAATTACAGAGAAAGCTTGCGCAACGGACTGTATCTTTCATACATTTGCTCCATGGCAATTTCATCCCACCTCCCTTCGAGCTATGCGGCGCTCCGGTACGGCGGCGCATCTTCCGATCGCGCCCAGGCGGAGCTGCGGATCGGCCCCGGTCACGCCAGCAAGCTGGAGGCGATCTTCCGCGTCGCCCGCCCCGGCAAGGCCCAGGATCGCATTCGACCGCGCTTCGCCCGGCATGACCTGCACGTCGACGCGGTATGCGCCGCCGGCGGCTATCCGGTGCTGCGCCTGTGAGTGGCCGCGAGGACGCCGCCGCCGTGGTGGCCGGTGCGCTGAGCCGACGCGGAGCCGGGGAGCGAGGCCGTTTCCTGCGCGAACTGCTGGCGCATACCGCGGCAGGCCTGGTGGTCATCGAGGGCGAGGCCGAAGCGTCGGAAGCCGTCTATCGGCTGGCCGACGCCGTGGTCGCGCGCCGGTGCGCCCCATGAGCGGTCCCAAGACGACGCGGGATCCGACCCTGAAGGCGCAGCGTGCGGCGCGCGATCGCCTGGCGCGGCTGGAGCGGCAGGCGAAGGCGCGAGCGGAGGCGGTGGAGGTGTCTGACGGCGTGGCGGAGACTGTCGCCCTTTCGCGCGCCCGGGGGCAGGCCATCGCCGAGCCGGCCGGAGCGCGGCGGGGACCGCGGGCGAAGCCCTACCGACGCCAGACGGGGCTCGAATTCCTGGCCGGACGCGGTCGCATCGACGCCGAAGCCCGCGCGGCCGGCGAGCGCTATGGCTCGGCGTATCGGCGCGTGAAGCTGGAGAAGGCGATCCCTTCGACGCTGGGACTGCAGGTGCGCGGAGAGTTCGTGACGCCCGCGCTCGAGGCGGTGCTGGCTCACGCGGAGGGCACCGACCTCGCGCGGCGCAAGCTGCGAGAGTTCCGCGCGCGGCTTTGGCGGCAAAATGACCTCGTGGCGGCCTGCGACCTCATCTGCGGTGAGGAGAAGACCCCCAGGGAGGTGGCCGGGTCGGAGCGCGAGGCCGGTCGTCTCGAAGCGGTGCTCAAGGTCGCGCTGGACATCCTCGCGAGCTCTCCAGGCCGATAGTTGTTCGCTATTTGTTCTTGACATTCGCGCACGAATTTGAGAGAGTTTCGTCAACGTCGATACGTGCGCCTGCAGGCCGGCTTGGCCAGGGGCTTCCACGCGCTCAGGCGAGGCCGAATAGCCGGCGCAGATCAAAGGGGCGGCGGCGGGCCGTTTGCTCGAGCTGGTCGGGCTGGACCGGCTCGATAAGGCCTCTGGCGCTCTGCGGGCCGAATTCTTCGAGATCGGGATCCATATCGGGATCGAGGAACGAAGGGCGTTCCGCGGGGCGGCCTGTCGGCGTGGAGGGCGGGCGGGTTTTCGCCCGAGCCGCGGCCTTTGCGGCGAGGTCGCCCCAGCGCGACGCCTCATCGATCAGATCGCTGCGGTCCCGGAGGTTTTTGGCGGCCGCGGCCATGCGCAGCAGAGCTTCCGCCTGGCGGCGGTATTCGGCCTCGGAAGGCATGGCCGGTTTCTCCCCATCGCGCAGGTTGGCCGCGATCCTCGCACGCGGGTCCCGCTCTCAAAGACAGCCGGCGAATCGCGCCGGAGCACGAGTGAGCACACGTGAAGATTGAGCCCGGTTTGTGGCGGCGGACGAATTTTAAACCCTGGGTAGGACGCGCCACGGCCACCGCATGGCCGGGCCGCGCCGCCCGAATTCGAGGAAGGAGATGGCGATGGCGACGGCGAAAAGGGCTTCGCCCGGGCGGGCGCGCAAGGCGCCGAAGACCGAGGCGGGCGAGGCGTCCCGCATCCGCTATTCGGTCGCGCTCGGCGACAGGATCTGCGCCCGACTTGCGAAGGGCGAGCCGCTCTATCGGATCTGCGAGGAGAAGGGCATGCCGGCCTATGCGACGGTCTATGCCTGGGAGCGCCGGGAGACGAAGTTCGGCGAGAAGCTATGCCAAGCGAGGCAGGCCGGCGCGGAGTTCTGCGCGGACCGCGCCGTCGACGTGGCGGAGAACTCGCAGAAGGAGACGGCCCAGCGCGATCGGCTGCTGGTCTCGACCCTGCTGAAACGGGCGGCGCTGATCGCGCCGCGCCGGACCGGTGGCAAGACGGCAGGCAAGGAGGCGGGCGCTGAGGCGACGCCACCGGTCGTCTTCTACATCCGCCGGTTCGAACGGGTGGTCGAGCCCGATGGCAGCGTCTCGGTCCGCGAACTGCCGCCCGCGGGGCTGGAATGACGAGCAGCAGGAAGACGGGGCCGCGGAAGAAGACCGCAGCAAAGGAACTCAAGCCGGGGGAAGAGGTGGCGGCGACGGCGCCAGCCGACCCCAAGAATGCGGCGAGCGGCAAGCTGGGATTCCCGCTGAATTGGGAGCCGCGCGAGCATCAGGTCGGCCTCTGGGATGCGTTGCTGTCGGGCGTGAAGCGTGCCGACGTGGTGGCGCACCGGCGCTGGGGCAAAGACGAGGTCGCGCTGCATTGGGCCGCTTGGTCGGCGTGGACGCGACCGGGAAGCTACTGGCACCTGCTGCCGGAGCAGGCCCAGGGGCGCAAGGCGATCTGGGACGCTGTGAACCCGCACACCGGAAAGCGCCGCATCGAGGAAGCGTTTTCGCCGGTCATGAAGCCGACGTTCCACGAAGGCGAAATGCAGGTGGTGCTGGGCAACGGCTCCACCTGGCAGGTGCTGGGCTCGGACAACTACAACAGCCTCGTCGGCGCCTCGACCGCGGGTGTGGTGATGTCGGAGTGGGCGCTGGCCCGGCCCGAGGCGTGGTCGTACATCCGCCCCATCCTGCTGGAGAACGACGGCTGGGCCTTGTTCCTGTGGACACCGCGCGGGCGCAACCATGCGGCGCGGGCATTCGAGGCGCGGAGGCTGGATCCGGAGTGGTTCTGCCTGAAAAGCCCGGCGACGAGCACCCAGGTGTTCACACCCGAACAGCTGGATCGGGAGCGACGGGAGATGATCTCCGAACTGGGGTCGGTGGAGGAGGGCGAGGCCCGCTTCGCCTCGGAGTACCTGGTGGACTTCGACGCCGCAGCGCCGGGGACCTATTACGCCAGCCTGCTCGCCGACGCCGAGCGCAGCGGCCGGATCGGCCGGGTGCCGGTGGACCCATCTTTGCGCGTGGATACAGCCTGGGACCTGGGCATCGACGATTATACTGCGATCTGGTTCTTCCAGCAGGCGGGCCGGGAGGTGCGGGTCGTCGACTACTTCGAGACCAACGGCGTGGGCCTGGCCGAGGTGGCGCGCGAGGCGCTCGGAGCGAGGCCCTACCTGTGGGGCACGCATCACTTGCCGCACGATGTGATGGTGCGCGAGCTGACGAGCGGGCGCTCGCGGTTCGACACGCTGGGGTCGCTGGGCCTCAGCGGTATCGACGTGGGGGCTGCGGCCGACCCCGAGGAGCGGGTCAACGCCGCCCGACTGATGATCCCGATCTGCTGGTTCGACGCGGAGCGGTGCGCAGGCGGACTGGAGCGGCTTCGCGCCTATCGCAAGCGCTGGAACCGGGTGACGCGCAGCTATGGCGGGCCGCTGCACGACGAGGCGAGCCACGGCGCCGACGCCTTCGGGGAGTTCGCGCTGCACCGGCGCGGCGCGCGAGCGGCCGACCCGCGGCCGTCGCCAAGGCGAGGCACGATCAGCGCTCTGTCGTGGATGGGGTAGCTTGATCGCCGACGCGCACGCCCTTTAGCTCGCCTTTTGAGAGTCGAAGGTGCGGCATGCGGCGGAAGATCGAGGCGGGAGTGGCGGCGATGGCGATGCTGGCGGCGGGCGCCGCAGCCGAGGCGGCGCCGCGAGCGCGCGACCTGGGCCTGGCGCCGGGTGTGTTCGCCCCCGGTGCGGCGAACGCGATCACAGACGTTCCCGGGGTGCTGGTGGGCCAAGTGACCCGGCACGAGGCGCCGGACATCCACACCGGCGTGACGGCGATCCTGCCGCACGCGGGCAATGTCTTCCAGGACAAGGTCCCGGCGGGTGTGGCCGTGGCGAACGGGTTCGGCAAGCTGACCGGCACCACGCAGATCGTCGAACTGGGCGAGATCGAGACACCGATCGTGCTCACCAATACGCTGTCGGTTCCCCGGGCGGCGGACGCCCTGATCACCTGGACCCTGGCGCAGCCCGGCAATGAGCGGGTGCGATCGGTGAACCCCGTGGTGGGAGAGACCAACGACGGGCAGCTCAACAACATCCGCAAGCGGGTCATTACGTCGGAAGACGTGCTCGCGGCGCTGAAGGCGGCCAAAGGCGGCCCAGTGGAGGAGGGGGCGGTAGGCGCCGGCTCCGGCACCATGGCGTTCGACTGGAAGGGCGGCGTGGGGACGAGTTCGCGGGTGCTGCCGAAGGCCCTGGGGGGATATGCTGTCGGCGTGCTGGTCCAGTCCAACTACGGCGGGACGCTGACCATCGGCGGCGATCCGGTCGGCGTGCGATTGGGCCGCTACTACCTGCAGGAGCATGCGCCAAAGGGAGCGCCCACGCCCGCGGTGGCGGACGGTTCGATCATGGTCGTCATCGCCACGGATGCGCCGCTCAGCGACCGCAACCTTGCGCGGCTGGCGAAGCGCAGCTTCGCGGGCGTGGCGCGGACCGGTTCGGCGTTCACCAACGGCTCGGGCGACTACGCGATCGCGTTCTCGACGAGCGAGGCCGTGCGCCGCACGCCGGCGCGACGGGCGGGAGTCGCCCAGGTTGCGGACCTCGCGAACGATCAAATTTCGCCGCTGTTCGTGGCCGTCGCCGATGCGACCGAAGAGGCGATCTACAACTCGCTGCTGCAGGCGCGCACCATCGAGAGCCGCGACCTGGACGGCAAGCCGGTGAAGGGCGAGGCGCTGGACGCGAAGGCCCTGCGCCCACGCAATTAACCTTTATCGTCCAAGTCGCGTTAAATGCATTGATATAAAACGATAAACCGTCGGGGGACGTCGCGCGCAGGAGTAGCCGCGGATGCCCGATCTGCTGCGACAGCTGATCGATTTCGTCGAGGCCAAGCCGTTCCACTCGGTGGCGGCTCTCATCGTCGCAGTCCTGTACCTGCGCATGATGATGTCAGGGCCCCGGTACTACTGAGGTCCTGCAACTCCGGACGGGGTTCCGCATTTGCGTCCTGCGCGAATGGAGGACACGCAAATGAACGGAGTAGGGATTATCGGCGCCATCCTGATCGGCATCCTGGCCGGCTGGATCGCGG
>NZ_JANINU010000337.1 GCF_024508875.1 Phenylobacterium sp. | reverse complement strand
CCGACCCGTTGGCCAAGGGGGCGGGGAACCTCAAGGTCGACACCCTGGGCGACTGGCTGCGCGCCAAGCGGCCGGACGCGCGCGTCACCTCCGTCTCCGGCAAGGACCGGGCCGCGATCATGATGGCCGGCCACCATCCCACCGGCGTCTTCTGGTGGGACGACGGCCTGGGCTTCGGCACCTCGAAGTACGCCGGCCCGGCCGACGCGAAGACCCTGGCCCCGGTCGTCGACTTCAACCGCCGCCTGTTCGCCGCCTGGGACAAGGCGCCGCCAGAGCTGTGGCCGGCAAGCCTGCCGCCGCCCTGTGCGCCGCTGGCCGTTCCGCACACTTTCGGGCGCCTCACCCTGTCCGGCGGCGTGCCGCCCGAGACCGCCAAGGGCGCCACGCAAGGCGCGAAGTGGCGCACGGGCTCCGCCTTCACGCCCGAGTTCCGAGCCTCGCCGCTGATGGACCAGACCACGCTGGACCTCGCCGCCGAGTTGGTCGCGGCCGAGGGCCTGGGCCGCCGCGCCCAGCCCGACCTGCTGGCCATCAGCCTCTCGGGCACCGACCACATCGGCCACCGCTACGGCTCGGGCGGCGCGGAGATGTGCGTGCAACAGGCCTCGCTCGACGCGGCCCTCGGCGCCTTCTTCGCGAAGCTTGACGCCCTGGGCGTGCCCTACGTCGTCGCGCTGAGCGCCGACCACGGCGGCGTCGACGCCGCCGAGCGCCTCGGCCCGCCCGCGCGCCGCGTGGACACCACCCGCCTCATCGCCGGCCTCAACGGCCACCTGCGCAAGACGTTCGGCTACGGCTACGACCCGATCAACGGCGACGACGCCAACCAGCTCATCCTCGGCCTGCCGCCGGAGGACAACAAGCGGCGCGACGAGGTGATGGCCGCCGCCATCGCCTGGCTGAAGGCCCAGCCTGACGTCTCCGAGGTCTTCACCCCCACCCAGATCGCCGCCGCCATGCCGCCCAAGGGCAAGGCCGCCGACGACCTGACCCTGCTGGAGCGCTTCGCCGAGAGCTTCTACGCCCCGCGCAACGGCGACATCGTCGTCAACTACGCCGAGTTCTCCAGCCTCGGCATGCCCAGCCAGCTCGGCCAGAACGTCGCCGGCCACGGCTCGGCCTGGGATCACGACCGCCAGGTGCCGATGCTGTTCTGGTGGCCGGACGTCACGCCCGCCGAGGCCGGCGCCGCCGAGACGGTGGACATCGCACCGACCCTCGCGCCATTCCTCGGCCTCACCGCGCCCGACGTGGACGGCCGTTGCCTCGACCTCGGCCAGGGCTGCCGCACGGGCGGCTAGAGTCCTATCCGACCTAACCCTTGGAGCGCACGTACCGGTACGGGTCGGCCTCGCCGTTGCGGTAGTCGCCCCGCAGGTCGGGCTTGCCGTCGCCGTCCGTGTCGTGGAGCGAGAAGTCCGGATTGTCGTCCCGGTCAATGTCCACCAGCATCGTGTCGTAACGCCCGTCCCCATCGTCGTCGTAGAGGTAGGTCACGGCTTCGCGCTTGTCGTCCGGCTCCAGCACCACGTAGTCACCCTTGCCGTCGCAGTCGTTGTCCACCGCATAGCTGACGCCCTTGGGCTTCGAGGTCGGAACCTCGCCCAGGGTCTTGGACTCGCAGGTCGGGCGCCGCTCGGCGAGGGTGGTCACGCGGTCGGCCTTGCGGGCGAGGAATGCGGCCACGTCCTCGGCCGAGACGGCGTAGTTCATCCCCTCGCCGGGGCCCTTGAAGCTGTTGATGCCGATCACCTTCAGGTCGTCCCCGAGCAGGGGACCGCCCGAGTTGCCCGGATTGATCGGCGTCTGCGTCTGGATGACCGTCGCCTTGTGGTTCAGGCCGCTCTCGGTGTCCCAGGCGTAGTCGCGGCGCACCTGGCTGACGATGCCGCGCGTGTAGGTCCAGGACTGGCCCTTGGGGTGGCCGATGGCGTGGACGTCGGCCCCCACCTCCACCGCCGGCCCGCTCGCGATCGCCAGCGGGCTTACGCCCGCAGGAACCTCGGACACCTGGATCAGGGCCAGGTCCGCCACCTCGTCGCGCCGAATCACCTTGGCCCGCTTCACGTCGGCCTCGCCGAACGTCGCGCCCTCCACCTTGGGTTTGAACACCACGCCGACCTCGGCGTAGTCGCCGACCACGTGCAGGTTCGTGACGATCGTCCCGTCGGCGCCGACCAACACGCCCGAGCCGAGGCCCTCGCGGGTGACGACCAGCACCACGGACGGGGACGCCCGCTGGTAGACCTGGGTCTCCTTGGCGCCGCGCGTGAGCGAGCGACCCTCGGGCTGCAGGCCCGCCAGCGCCTTGCCATAGGCCCGCGCCGCGCCGGGCCCACCCTTCAACGCCGGAGCCGGCCGGCTGGACGGCTTGCCCGACGGCTTGGCGACGGGCTGGCCCAGCATCTCTTCCGGAGGGGCGGCCCATGCGTATGATGCTGCCGACAAGGCCATGCACGCCGCGCCGACCCGGAGCCACTTCATGGCCGATACCCCCCGCACTGGTTCGCTTCGGCGGAGCCTAGCGGCATGGTTGTGGCTCACAAGCGTCATTCTGGCCCTGCCGGCCGCCGCGCAGGCGCAGGCGGCGGCTCCCATCGCCGAAGCCCGGCGGCTTTACGATGACGGCCACGCGCTCGCCGCCCGGCAGGTGCTGGATCGGGCCGCCACGGCCGCACGCGATCCGGCGCAGCGGGCTGAATTGCTGGGCGCGCTGCTCGACCTGTGTATCGGCGCCTACGACGATGCGTGCGTGGTCGGCGCGACGGACCGATACGTGCGTGTCGCGTCGCCCGGCGCGCTTAAGGACTACCGCCTCGATGCGGCGCGCCTGGCGCTGCACCGGGCCGAGGTCACCGCCGCCATCCTGGACGGGCCCGCCTGGCGCGGCGACGACGCCACCGACGTCGAACTCTACCTCCGCCGCCAAGTCCTCGGCGCGCGCATCGCGCTGGCCCAGGGCAAACCGGCGCTGGCGGTGGCCTTCCTCGACCGGTCGCTCGGGCTGATCGCCTCGCTGGAGGACGCCGGGACCTCGCGGCGGGCGGTCGCCGAGCACCTGGCGCAGGCGGTGCTGATCCTCGCCCAGGCCGGCCAGACCGAGCGCGCCCACGGCCTGCTGGTGGCCACCGGGGGCTTTGTCGGCCGGACCCTGCCGCCGCGCAGCGTAGAGGCCGCCGCCTTCGCCGCCACCGGCGGCAGCCTTCTGGCCGAGGTGGGCGACCTGGACGGCGCGGCGCGGATGCTGGAGATCGCCACCGGCGCGCTGCAGGCCATCGAGCTGGACGCCCCCGTCCGCGACTGGCTGCTGGGCTCGACGCTGACGTTGCAGGCCGCGATCGCGGCGCCGAAAGGCGACGCCGCCGCGGCCCGCCGGGGGCTGGACGGCCACCCCCTGGCGCGCCTGTACGCCGCTCCCGGGCGCACGCCGCAGACGCGGGACGAGTACGCCTACCTCGCCGTCCGGGCGCTGACCGCGGCGGTGGAGGGCAAGCCCGATCCCGTCGCGCTCGCCGCCCTGACGGCGGAGCCGCAGCGCGTCTCCGACGATCCGGCGCTGGAGCGGGAAGCCGGGGTGTTCCGCGACTTCGGCCGCCTGACGCTGACGCCCCATGGCGCGGAGCGCGGCCGGATCCTCGCTGGGTTCGCCGGTCGCCTGCGGGACGAGGCGGTGGGCTCGGTGGCCGGCGTTCCCGGCGCCTGGTATCGCCCCAGCCCCATCGAGAAGGTGATGATCGCCCTGGCCCTCAGCGGCGCCGACGCCGAGGGCCCCGACCGAGGGGACACCGCCTTCGCGTTGTTCCAGCTCGGCGCGCGGTTCGGCCCGACCTTCGACTCCGACGCGCTCACCGCCCTCGGCCAGGCACACACCCCCGCCCAACGCGAGACCGTCCACCAGGCGCTGCGCCTGCGAGCGGGCCGCGACCGGGTGGAGCGGGCCACGATCCAGGCGCTGGTCCTGCGCCCCGCCGCGGCCGGCCCGGCTCGCCTCGACGCCCAAGCCCTCCGCGACTTCCGCGGCATCGACGACGGCGTCGCGGCGGCCGAACAGGCGGCGGGCCGCGCTGGCGTTCCGCTGTCCGGCGCCAACGTCGTGGCGCTCCCCCGCTTCCAGGCGGCCTTGGCGCCGGACGAGGCGGCGCTGCAGGTGACGCTGTCGCCCGGCGGCCTCGAGTACATGTGCGTACGCCGCGACATGGCCGCGCGTTCGCGGCGGGCGGCCGACCTGCGACGTTTCTCGATCGACCTGCGCCTGCTGCGCGCAGCGCTCACCGCCACCCACGCGCCCTCCGAGGAGGCGGACGTCCAATTCCCGGTCGAGGCGGCGGTCCGCCTCTACGACGACCTGATCCGCCCCTTCGAAGGCTGCCTGCGCCCGGGCGACCGCGTCGTCTGGCTGAGCCCGGTGTCGGATTTCGCCACGCCGCTGTCCGCCCTGCTGGCCGCCCCGCCGCCGCGGCTCGGGGAGGGCTGGGACCTGTCCCGCGCGGACTGGCTCGTGAAGCGCCACGCCGTCAGTTATCCGGGCTCGGCCAGCGTGGTCATCGCCACGCGCAGCGGCCCCGGCGCAAGCGCGCCGCTCGACTTCCTGGGCGTCGGCGATCCGGTGCTGGGCGAGGCGAAGGCGCTGCTGCGCGGCGTGCGCGGCGCCGAGATCGCCGAGCTCGCCCCGCTGCCCGACACCGCCGAGGAGCTGGCGGTCTCGGCCCGCGGCTTCCGGACTTCGCGGCTGCTCCTGCGCGCCGACGCCACGGAGCCGCGCGTGCGGGCCGAACTGGCGAAGCCCTACCGCTACCTCTCCTTCGCCACGCACGGCCTGGTGCGCGACGACCTCCAGGGGCTGGCCGAGCCCGCGCTCGTGCTGACGCCGGCCGGGGGCGCCGACGCCGCCGACGACGGCCTGCTGACCGCCTCCGAGATCGCCGACGTCTCGCTCGCCGCCCGCTTCGTCGCCCTGTCGGCCTGCAACACCGCCAACTTCGATCTCGCCGAGATGTCGCGCGAACTGCCGGCGCTCGCCTCCGCCTTCGCCATCGCCGGCGCGCCGCAGACCCTGGGCACGCTCTGGCCGGTGAACTCGGAGACGGGCAAGGCCGTGGTCGCGGACACCTTCAACCGCCTGCGCGACGCGCCCGACGCGCCCGCCGCGGTGGCGCTCGCCGAGGCGCAGCGCGCCTTCCTCGCCGCCCCACCGGGCCGGGCCTATCTGCACCCGCGGTTCTGGGCGCCTTTCATCGTGCTGGGCGACGCGGGCCCCGCCGCTGTTCGCTGACGCCACGTCCGCCATGCTCTAGTGCGTGGGCCAGACCAGGAGACCCCATGGACGCTTCGATCTCGACCGCCCCTTCATATGACGACGTGGTCATCGGCCGACGCAGCATCCGCGGCTTCACGCCCGAGCCGGTGTCGAAGGCGCTGATCCGCGAGGTGCTGGAGCTGGCCATGCGGGCGCCGTCGTCGCTGAACACCCAGCCCTGGAACTTCTACGTGGTGGCGGGCGAGCCGCTGGACCGCATCCGCGCCGGCAACACCGAGCGCAACCTGGCCGGCGTGCCCGACAGCCGCGAGTTCCGCAGCCACGGCGCCTACGACGGCGCTCACCGCGAGCGGCAGATCGAGATCGCCAAGCAGCTCTTCGCCGCCATGGGCATCGCCCGCGAGGACAAGGCCGCCCGCCAGGACTGGGTGCTGCGCGGCTTCCGCCAGTTCGACGCCCCGGTCTCCATCGTCGTCACCTACGACCGCTCGATCCACGGTGGGGATATCGCCCCGTTCGACTGCGGCGCGGTCACCAACGCCCTGGTCAACGCCGCCTGGTCGCGCGGCCTGGGCTGCGTGATCAACAGCCAGGGGATCATGCAGTCGCCCGTCGTGCGCGAGCATGCGGGGATCCCCGACGACCAGGTGATCATGATCTGCGTCGCCCTCGGCTGGCCCAGCGACGACTTTCCGGCCAACGCCGTCGTCTCCCGGCGCAAGTCGGTGGACGAGGCGGCCGTCTTCGTCGGCTTCGACGACTGAGCCCCCGACTGTGTCCCCGCGCCAACGCGCGGCCGCCATCGACGAGACGGTATGGGCCGCCGCTTGCCCCTCGGCGCGGCGCGTCCTAACACCGTTCACATGACCCAAACGCCGCCGCGAGAGGCGACGCCGCCTCCGTGGGCGGCGCTGTCGCTCATCGGCCTGATCTTCCTCAACATGCTGGGCTTCGGGATCATCGTCCCGTTGCTGCCCTTCTATGCGAAGTCGTTCGACGCCCCGGCTTGGCAGATCACCCTGATCTTCTCGGCCTTCTCGGTCGGCACCTTCTTCGGCGAGCCCTACTGGGGCCGGCTGTCGGACAAGTACGGGCGCAAGCCGCTGCTCGTGATGACGATCCTGGCCAACGGCCTCTGCTACCTGGGACTTGCCTTCGCGCCCAACGCCTGGGCGGCCTTCTTCATCCGCCTGCTGGGCGGCCTGTTCAGCGGCAACGGCTCGATCATCCAGGGCTATATCGCCGACGTGACCCCGCCCGAACGGCGCACCCGCCAGATGAGCTGGATGAGCGCCGCCTGGAACGTGGGCCTGATCGTCGGCCCGGGCCTGGGTGGCATCTTCGCCAAGCCGTCCCTGGGCCACATCGGCTTCCAGCTCCCGTTGTTCATCTCGGCCGGCCTGTTCATGACGTCGTCGTTCCTGATCCTGCTCTTCATCCGCGAGAGCCGGCTGCGCGACGAGAGCAACACCTTCCGTCCCAACCGCTGGGCCGCCACGGGCGAGGCGGCGCGCCACCCGGTGATCGGCCGGCTTATGCTGGTGACCTTCCTGGTCGGCTTCGCCTTCACCGGCATCGAGGCGATCTTCGGCCTGTGGACCGAGGCCCGCTACGGCTGGGGGCCGCGCCAGATCGGCTGGGCGTTCATGTTCGTGGGCATCGCCTCTGCCTTCACCCAGCTCTTCGTCACCGCGCCGCTGTCCGAGAAGTTCGGCCAGGCGACCATGCTGGCCGTGGGCATGGCGATCACCGTGGTCTGTATCGGGCTGCAGCCCTTCTCGCCGGGCGGCACGGTCACCATCGTGCTGATGAGCTTGTCGGCCATCGGCCAGTCGGTGGCCTGGCCCAACGTCTCGGCGCTGATCTCCGAGACCGCCGACCCGCACCGCCAGGGCCAGATCCTGGGCCTCAACAACGCCATGGGCGCGCTGGCCCGGGTGGTGGGACCGCAATGCGCCGGCGCGACCTTCCCGCTGAACATCAACGCGCCCTTCGCCCAGGGCGCCGTCATAGTCGTGCCGGCCATCTTCCTGGCGATCAGCGCCGGCCGGAAGGCGCGAGCCTGGCGCCAGTCGCAGGCGGGCGCCGCGCCCTGCGACCCATGAGCGCCGAGGCCGCCAGCCTCAGGGAGGAGCGCCGGGCGCTGATCGTGCTCTTGGCGGTGATCTACCTGATGATCGCCGGCTTCGGCCTCGTGATCCCGCTGCTGCCCTTCTTCGCCCAGGCGTTCGACGCGCCGGCCTGGCAGGTCACGCTGCTGTTCTCGGCCTTCTCGGTGGGGCAGTTCATCGGCGAGCCGTTCTGGGGGCGGCTGTCGGACCGCATCGGCCGCAAGCCCGTGCTGATCGTCACGATCGCCATGGTGGGTGTCACCTACGCCGCGTTCGCCTTCGCGCCGAACATCTGGGCGGCGTTCGCGCTGCGGTTCGTGAACGGCGTCTTCGCCGGCAACATCTCGACGCTACAGGGCGCGCTGGCCGACATCACCCCGCCCGAACGCCGCGCGGGGCGCATGGGGATCATGGGGGCGGCGTTCAGCGCCGGCTTCTCCACCGGCCCGGCGATCGGCGGCTTCCTGGCCCAGCCCACCCGCGGCGCCCTGGGCTTCCAGTTGCCGCTGCTGGTGGCGGCCGGCTTCGCCCTGGCCTCGGCCCTGGCGGTCGTGGTCCTGGTCCGCGAGCACCGGCCCGAGGCGGCGCCGCAGCCGGCGAAGCGCGTCCGGTCCGCGCGCCTGCGCGAAGGCTTCGCCCACCCGATCATCAGCCGGGTCGTGGTGATCAGCGCCATCGTGGTGATCGGCTTCGCCGGCATCGAGTCCACCTACGGCCTGTGGACCGAGCAGCGCTTCGGCTGGGGTCCGCGCCAGATCGGCCTGGCCTTCATGGTCATCGGCCTGATGGGCGCGTTCTTCCAGGGCTGGCTGTGCGGGCGGCTGGCCCGCCGCTTCGGCGAGGCGGCGACGCTCACCGGGGGCCTCGCCTTCATGGGCCTGGGCCTGGTGACCCAGGGCCTGTCGCCCAACTGGCCCGTCGCCTTGCTGGGGTTCCTGCTGGTGTGCCTGGGCCAGTCGATCTGCTTCCCGAACGTCTCGGCCCTGATCTCGCGCGCCGCGCCGCCCGACCGCCAGGGCGAGATGCTGAGCCTCAACATGAGCGGCATGGCGCTGTCGCGGATCGGCGGACCGATTTTGGCGGGGCAACTCTTCTCGCTGGTCGCGCCAGGGGCGCCCTTCGCCGTCGCCGCGCTGCTCATTTTGCCGGCGCTGGGCTTCGCGTGGACGGTGATCCGGCGAACGCCACGCCTCGCCTGACGCAAAGCTGGGCTAAGGCGGACCCGCTCTTCCACGCAGGAACCTCGCCATGACCGCCAAAGCCCTTGCCCTCGCCGCCGGCCTCGCCCTCGCCCCGCTCACGGTCCAGGCGGCGGAGGTGACGCACGTCCCCCTGCCGCCGCGGCCCGGCATGACCACGGCCCCGCCGTTCAGCGGCGCGGTGATCGCGGGCGACACGGTCTATCTGGCGGGCAACACCGACGGCGGCGCGGCCATGGGCGGCACGCCGGCCGACGCGGCGCGCCGGGTGATGGAGGGCCTGAAGCGCACGGCCGAGTCCGCCGGCGTCACCATGGACGACCTCGTCTGGGTGCAGGTGTTCTCCAGCAACCTCGACGACTATGCCGCCTTCAACGAGGTCTATCGCACCTACTTCAAGGGTCCGATGCCGGCGCGCGCCTATCTGGGCGCCAGCCGCCTGCTGGGCGACGCGCGGTTCGAGATCATGGGCATCGCGGTAAAGCGGACAAAGTAAGGCGGCGGTCACGCAATTGTCAGGGCGCCCCTCGTCGCGTTTCGACGTTCGAACGACTACCTAGAGCATAGTGAGTCGAATTCGGAGACGATGCCCATGAGCACCACACCCATGGACACCATTCTGTTGGTTTGTCGCGATGCGGATTACTCGGTTAATCTGATCGGAAGCCTTCAGGATATTGGAGCCAGCGTTGTTGGTCCTGTTTCCGACGGCGATACAGCGCTTGCGCTGGCGGCGCAAACCTCTCCGAACCTTGCTATTGTCGCTGACGATCCGACGTGCGATCGCGATGCCGAGGGCCTGGCGCGCGAGCTCCACGCCATGTGGGGCGTGCGGTCCCTGGTGCTGGACGACAGAGTGGTGGCCATCGGCGAGCAGCCTTGGCTGCCCGAGCCCGAGGCGCTGGACAGGCTGATCGACACCCTGGCGCAAGCCGAGGCGGCGAAGCTTCAGTAGGGAGCGGGGCCGGGCGGCCCCGCAACGTCCTAGACGGTAATGTCGACGACGCGGCCCTTGCCCGACTCCTTGGCGGCCTGCGCGGCGACGGCGGTCTGGGTGAGTTCGGCGCCCTTCTGAGCGTTCTTCTCGGCCGTCTTGGCGTCCTGCTGCGACTGTTCGTTGCGCACCGGGGGCGTGTAGGCCACGGGCGGCTGCGACGCGATCGAAGCCGTGGAGGTCGTGCTCGACATTCTCGTCTCCTCGGGCCGGATTCCCCGGCCGATACGGCGACGGTGTAGCTTGCTTGAGGTAACCCATCTTTAAGGGACGGGGTAAATCCGGGGAAAGCATACGGCGGACGCGCCCGGCGCCCCGTCCCTTGCATTTCCCCGCCCTTTCGCGTACTAGCCCGCCCCTTCGGAACCGCCTGGCCCCAAGGCATGCCATGGCGGTTTATCAACACGACCAGAGGACAGGACCTTCGGGCCCTGAGTGAAATGCCGAAACTGAAGACCAAGTCGGGCGTGAAAAAGCGCTTCAAGATGACGGCGTCTGGCAAGCTGAAGGCCGGCGTCGCCGGCAAGCGCCACCGCCTCATCAGCCACAACGGCAAGTACATCCGTCAGAACCGTGGGACCAAGGTGATGTCCGATCAGGACGCCAAGATCATCAAGTCCTGGCTTCCCTACGGCCTCTAAGGAGAACTGACAGATGGCTCGCGTGAAACGGGGCGTTGTCGCCCACGCCAAGCACAAGAAGGTTCTCGAGCAAGCCAAGGGCTTCTACGGGCGCCGCAAGAACACCATCCGCACGGCCAAGGCTGCTGTGGACAAGGCCGGCCAGTATTCCTACCGCGACCGCAAGGTCCGGAAGCGGAACTTCCGCTCGCTGTGGATCCAGCGGATCAACGCGGCGGCGCGCCTGGAAGGCTTCACCTACTCGCAGTTTATCCACGGCCTTGAGAAGGCCGGGATCGAAATGGACCGCAAGGTCCTCGCCGACGTCGCCGGCGCCGATCCGGTTGCTTTCAAGGCCATCGCCGACAAGGTTCGCGCCGCGCTGGCTTAAGCCTTAGGTCTTCCAAAGACCTTGAAGCTTTCAAGAGCCCTCCGGCCGAACCGCCGGAGGGCTTTTTGCTGCCTTCCGCTCAAGACCGTCCTCCTCTAGAGCAGACCGCCTCATGACCGACCTTTCGCAACTCGAAGCCGACCTCTCCGGCCGCATCGCCACGGCCGCCGACCTGGCCGCCCTGGAGGCCATCCGGGTCGAGGCCCTCGGCAAGTCCGGCTCGATCTCCGAGCTTCTGAAGTCGCTGGGCAAGATGAGCCCCGACGAGCGGCGCGAGCAGGGGCCGAAGATCAACGGCGTCCGCGACGCCGTCGCCTCGGCCATCGCCGCGCGCAAGGCGGCGCTGGAGACCGCCGAGCTTGACGCCAAGCTGGCGGCCGAGCGCGTCGACCTCTCGCTGCCGCCGCCGCCCGAGCGCCGCGGCCGCGTCCACCCCACCATGCAGGTGCTGGACGAGATGATCGCCGTCTTCGCCGACATGGGCTTCTCGCTCGCCGAAGGCCCGGACATCGAGGACGACTTCCACAACTTCACGGCGCTGAACTTCCCGCCCAAGCACCCGGCGCGGGAGATGCACGACACCTTCTGGCTGCCCGAGGACGAGCGCGGCGAGCGCAAGGTGCTGCGCACCCACACCAGCCCAGTGCAGATCCGCACCATGCAGCGGCTGAACGAGAAGCTGCCGGCCTGGATCGCCAACGGACAGGAACCGCCGATCCGCATCATCGTGCCGGGCCGCACCTACCGCTCGGATTCGGACGCCACCCACACGCCCATGTTCCACCAGATGGAAGGCCTGGTCATCGACCGGGACATCCACATGGGCCATCTGAAGTGGACGCTGGACACCTTCATCAGCCGCTACTTCGAGACCCCGGTGGTCGAGACGCGCTTCCGGCCGCACCACTTCCCGTTCACCGAGCCGTCGGCCGAGATGGATGTGCGCTGCGACCGCTCGGGCGCCGACGTGAAGATCGGCCAGGGCACCGACTGGATGGAGATCGTGGGCTGCGGAATGGTGCACCCGAACGTGCTCCGCAACTGCGGGCTCGACCCCGACCAGTGGCAGGGCTTCGCCTTCGGCTTCGGCATCGACCGGCTGGGGACGCTGAAGTACGGCATGCCCGACCTGCGCGACATGTTCGCCTCGGACGTCCGCTGGCTGGACCACTACGGCTTCTCTGCCTTCCAGGCGCCGAACACGGCCACGGGGCTGTCATGATGACCACCCGCAAGTTGCTCCCCCACTGGGGGAGCTGTCCGCGCAGCGGACTGAGGGGGTGCGAGCCCGCTCACCTGTCCGCCGGGGATGAAACCCCCTCCGTCTCGGTGCCGGTGGCGCCGATCCACCTCCCCCACATCGCGCTGCGCGCTGGGGGAGGAACTGGAGCCTCCCAATGAAGTTCACGCTTTCCTGGCTCAAGGAGCACCTCGACACCTCGGCATCGGTCGAGCAGGTGGTCGAGGCCATGACCATGGCCGGCCTCGAGGTCGAGCACGTGGAAGATCCCGGCAAGAAGCTGGCCGCCTTCACGGTCGCCAAGATCGTCGAGGCCGTGCAGCACCCCAACGCCGACAAGCTGCGGGTCTGCCAGGTCGACACCAAGGACGGCCGGCTGGAGATCGTCTGCGGCGCGCCGAACGCGCGGGCGGGCCTGACCACGATCTATGCCCCCATCGGCGCCTATGTGCCCGGGAGCGGCGTGACGCTGGAGGCGCGCCCGGTCCGCGGCGTGGTGTCCAACGGCATGCTCTGCTCGGCCAAGGAGCTGGAGATCGCCGAGGAGTCCGACGGCATCGTCGAGCTTTCCGACGACCTGCCCGTCGGCGCGAGCGCCGTGGAGGCGTTCGGCCTGGAAGCCGCGATCGACTTCGAGGTCACCCCGAACCGCCCCGACTGGCTGGGCGTGCGCGGCATCGCGCGCGACCTCGCCGCCGCCGGCCTGGGGACGCTGAAGCCCGATCCGGTCCAGCCCGTCGCCGGCAAGTTCCCCTGCGACATCGAGATCCGGGTCGACGGCGACGCCTGTCCCGTCTTCGCCGGCCGACTGATCCGCGGCGTGAAGAACGGGCCGTCGCCGGCCTGGCTGCAACAGCGCCTCACCAGCGTGGGTCTGCGCCCGATCAACGCCCTGGTCGATATCACCAACCTGATCACCTACGACCGCGCCCGGCCGCTGCACGTCTACGACCGCGCCAAGCTGGTGGGGAACGTGATCGAGGCGCGCCTGGGCCGTGGCGCCGCCGAGCCGAGCCCGGACGCACCGTCGCCCGCGCCGCACCGCGACGAGCAACTGATCGCCCTGGACGGCAAGACCTACGACCTGAGCTCGGACATGAGCGTCATCGCCGACGCGAACGGCGAGCGCCCGATCGGCCTGGGCGGCGTCATGGGCGGCGAGTCCACCGGCTGCTCGGACGAGACGACCGACGTCTTCGTGGAAAGCGCCTGGTTCGATCCGATCCGCACGGCCCAGACGGGCCGGGCCACCGGCATCACCTCCGACGCCCAATACCGCTTCGCCCGCGGCGTCGACCCGGAGTCGCTCGTCCCCGGCCTGGAGCAGGCGACGCAACTGATCCTGGAGCTTTGCGGCGGCGAGCCGTCGGAAATCCGCGTCGCCGGCCACGCCCCCGCGCCGCCGGCCGCCATCGCCTTCGACCGGTCCTATGTGAAGAAGCTGTCGGGGCTCGACGTGGGCGCCGCCCGCATCGACGAAATCCTGACCAAGTTGGGCTTCGCGGTGGACGGCGACACCGTGACCCCGCCGTCCTGGCGCCGGGACGTGGAGGGCAAGGCCGACCTCGTGGAGGAGGTGGCGCGCATCGAGGGCTTCGACAGCCTGCCGGTCACGCCGCTGCCCGAGATCGCGCGCCCGCCCGGCGGCGCGCTCACCACCCGCCAGCGCCGCATGCGCGACGCGCGGCGCATGATGGCCTCGCGCGGCTACGCCGAGGCGGTGACCTGGAGCTTCATGCGCCGCGACTGGGCCGAGATGTTCGGCGGCGGCGACGAGAAGCTGGTGCTGACCAACCCGATCGCGGCCGACCTGTCGACCATCCGCCCCACGGCGCTCGCCAACCTGATCGACGCGGCCGCCCGCAACGCCAAGCGCGGCTTCGCCGACGCGGCGCTGTTCGAGGTGGGGCCGAACTTCAGGGGCGACCAGCCGGCCGACCAGTGGACGGCGGTAACCGCGCTGCTGGCCCCGCACACGCCGAAACATTGGGCGAAAGTGGGCGGCGATCCCCTGTTCGAGCTGAAGGCCGACCTGCTGGCCCTGCTGGACGAGCTGGGCGCGCCGACGCTGCAGGTGGTGCAGGGCCAGAACGCGCCCTGGTGGCATCCGGGCCGCTCGGCCCGCCTCCAGCTCGGCCCCAAGGTCGTGGTCGCCGAGTTCGGCGAACTGCACCCCAACGTGCTGAAGGCCATCGACGCCGACGGCCCGATGCTGGCCTTCGAGCTCAGCCTGGACGCCATCCCCGAGCCTAAGAAGAAAGGCGTGAAGACCAAGGCGGCGCTGGAGCTCTCGGCCCTGATGCCCCTGAAGCGCGACTTCGCCTTCCTTGTCTCGGCCGACACGCCGGCCGGCGACCTGGTCCGCCCGATCCTGGGCGCCGACAAGGCCCTGATCGCCGACGCCCGTGTCTTCGACGTCTACGCCGGCCAGGGCGTGCCCGAGGGCATGAAGTCGGTGGCGGTCGAGGTGCTGGTCCAGCCGCGCGAGAAGACGCTGACCGACGGCGAGATCGAGGGTCTCAGCGCCCGTGTTGTCGCCGCGGCCGAAAAGGCGGTGGGCGCGAAGCTGCGGGGCTGATCTCCCGCAGCGCTAAGCCCGGGCCTGGATGTAGAAGGAGTACTCGCGGCGAATTTCGTGGGCGCTGTCGATATCTGCCCGATACACATCCTCGCTCACATCATTGAAGCCCAACGCGCGGAGGAGGTTACCCATGTTCTCCGCGTCCCAAATGTACTTGTGCGAGTAGTCGACCTCGTAAACGGCCCGGCTGATGAGATCAGCGTAGGCGCGAGCCCAGGGCGGCTCGCGGTCGAAGACACGATGCGTGCTTATCGCCGTATCGAGGAAGGTCGCGTCTCCGCTTGCGTAGGCTCGGAAGCTCTTCTGAAAGTTCGGCAGCTCGAAGCGAATGAGCCCGCCCGGCTTGAGAGCTGCCCGGCAACTCTTGAGCAGCGCCACAGCTTCCTCGCGTCGCAGATGTTCGAAGAAGTGGCTTGAGAACATGAGATCGACCGAGGCCGATTCCAGCGGCGGGAGGCCGCGGCGAAGATCGTAGTTCAGGAACGACCGCCTGACGTCGTATCCGCCGGGCCTGTCCGGTGCGTAGTCTATGTTCAGCCAACCCTCACGAACTTCGCCGCCACAACCCATGTGGACGCGCCGCCCTGTCTCGGCGGGGATGGAGTTCATGGCTGCCGTAGATTCCGTATTCACCTTCAGCGCGGCGACCTCGTAGACGGCGTGCCGGAGGCTCTCCTTGAGCGCCACGAACTGCGTTCGGCACGCGGCGAGCAGTTGCTGGCGAAGGCCGGCATGCTCCGGAAACACCTCGAGCTTCACATCCTGGCCGCTCGCAACCAGAGCCGCGACGGCCTGCCCGTTTGCGAAGAGCAAGACCCGGCCGCGCGTCGCGTCGAGCGCGACGAGGAGCGGTCCCAGGTTGTCGGTCATACGCCACTCCGTCGTCGTCGCAGCGGCAGTTACTTCGATCCTCCGAGGATGACAATCCGGGCCAACCCGGCGCGCGCGACGCCGCCAGACTTTGGTCGAGCCGCGCCGGCGGGGCCCGCCGACGCTAGGCCAGCGCACGGTCCTTCCGGCTGAGCGCCGCCCACCACGCCTTGAAGGGGTGGGCGTACTGGCCGAGCGCGCCCTCGCCCATCTCCTCGTCGATCCCCAGCGGGACGTCGCAGGGGCCGGGCTGGTGATAGGTGCCGAACATCCGGTCCCAGACCGAGAACACGGTGGCGAAGTTGCAGCCGGTGGTGATCTCGCGTGCGTGGTGCCAGCGATGCATGGCGGGCGAGTTCAACACCCACGAGGCGCGCCCGAACGTCCAGGGCGCGTCGGCGTGGATGGCGTAGCCGTAGTAGTGGCGGACCAGCGCATTGCCCACCAGCGCCCAGGCCGGAAAGCCCAGCGCGCCCAGAACGATCGTGTCCACGGCCGTGCCCAGGCGGTCCACGGGATGCATGCGCTCCAGGCTAAGCCAATGCAGGTGGCGGTCGCTGTGGTGGACCGCATGGGCGGGCCAGAGCCAGCGGCTGTGCTGGGCCCGGTGGCGCCAGTAGCCGGTGAAGTCGCCGACGATCACCGCCAGCAGCAGCGCCAACGGCGGCCAGAGCCCGCCGAGCCAGGCATTGGCCCCGAGGAACCCCGCGTCGCGGGCGACGACCACGGCGCCGGTCGTCAGCGCGACGATCACCGGCGCCACTGCCAGCCGGTCGACCACCGCCAGCACCAGGTTGATCCGGGCGTCCCCCACCGCGGCATCTGCGTCCGCCAGCGCGCGCCGGCGGCCCTTCACCGCAAGCGCCAGCCCGGCGAACAGGGCCGCGCAGACGGTCAGTTCGGCGATGAGCGCCGGCAGCGGCGAGAGGAGGGCGGAAAGGGTCATCGCACGGATGCTCCCTCACCGGCCCGAATTCCCGATTAACGGACAAGGTTGACTGCCGCAGCGGCCGGCCCCTGGACTGCGCGTCATGGAAGTCAACGGCGTGGCGCACACCTTCATCACCGCGGGCGACTTCGAGCGCTCGGTGGCCTTCTATCGCCGGCTGCTGCCGTTCCTCGGCATGCGCGAGGTCGCCGACAGTCCCGATACCTACTACTGCGTCGGCGGGCGCACGGGCTTCGGGATCCGCCGGCCTGACCCCGAGCACCAGGGCGAGCGCTTCGTGCAGTTCCGGGTGGGCCTGCACCACCATTGCTGGCGGGCGCGGGAGCGGGCGGACGTGGACGCGCTCTACGCCTTCCTGCTGGAGATCGGGGCGAAGATCGTGCATCCGCCGCAGGACGAGCCCTGGGCGCCCGACTACTACGCAGTGCTGTTCGAGGATCCGGACGGCATCCGCCTGGAGCTCAACCACGTCCCTGGCCGCGGCCTCTTCGACACGCCCAGCCAGCGCGTGGGCGCCAGCCTGGACGGGCGGTAGGGCGCTCCTCCGCTCGTCATGGCCGGGCTAGACCCGGCCATCCAAGCAGCCTGGCGGGATGCTGTGCGGACTTGGCTAGCGCTCTGGAATGGATCCCCGGGTCAAGCCCGGGGATGACGAGGGCGTATAGGGCGCATCGTCAGCCCTCCCCCTCCGAACAAGGGACGTACGCCACCCTAAAACGGGATGTAGCTCCGCTTGCGGGTGTAGGCGAGGTAGCCGACGTTGGCGCCCAGTCGCAGGCCGACGCCGGCGCGGATGGGGGCCAGGGTGATGTCCTCGGCGCGCTGGTAGTTCACGCCCAGGCCGCCCACGAGGTAGGCCGAGCCCTCCACGCCGGGATAGCGCTGGAAGATCATCTCCGGGACCTGGAGGTTGTAGCAGAGCGTGAAGACGCGGCTGGCGTTGCCGCCCCAGTCCCAGCCGATCGACGGGCCCTGCCAGAAGACCTCCAGCGGCTGGCGGTCCTTCATGTAGAGCAGGCCGCGGCCGTAGCGCAGGCCCAGGACGAACGAGCCCGAACCCTCTTCCCCGGCGATATAGGCGGTGGGCCGGCCGTTGTTGGCGAACAGGCGCTCGACGGCGGCCCCGGCGGCCTCGGCGGTCACGCCCAGGAAGTCGGAGACGTTGGTGACGATCTCGTCCTGGCTATAGGTGCTGGGACCGCCCTGTCCCGTGGGCCCGGCCGACGGATAGGCCGGCTGCCCGTTCGGCGCCGGCGGCGCTTCGGCGGGCGGCAGGGGCTGCGACGAGACGGGCTGGGCGCGCACGAGCGACGGCGCGGCCGCGGTCACGAGGCCGGATACGATGAGTTTGCGTCGGTCCATGGCGCTTCTCGCCTCCGAAAATGGTCTGCCGCCCCCAGGCGCCCCTCGATGCCGGGCGTCGCCTTAACGGGCGATTAACCACGTTCGCGCGGCGGGCATGTGGCGGCGCGACAGGGGGCCTGCTATCTCGCGCGCGCGAATGTGCTAGAGGGGCGCGCATAATGACCACGCCTCTTTCCAAGATCCGCAACTTCTCGATCGTCGCGCACATCGACCACGGCAAGTCGACGC
>NZ_JANINU010000336.1 GCF_024508875.1 Phenylobacterium sp. | reverse complement strand
GCGCGGCGCGGGGCGCGGTGGCGGCGCTGCTGCTCGCCGGGGCGCCCGAGGTGAGGGTGCTGAACCGCACGCTGGCGCGGGCGCAGGACCTGGCCATCGACCTGGGCGCCAAGGTCACCGCCGCACCCCTGGCCGACGCGGCGGCGCAGCTTGCCGGCGTGACCGCGGTGATCAACGCCACGGCGGCGGGGATGAGCCCGGAGCAGGGGCTGGACGTGCCGCTGGCGGCGACGCCCGCCGACGCGGTGGTGATGGACATGTTTTACAAGCCGCTGGAGACCGCCTTCCTGAAACAGGCGAAGGCGCTGGGCCGGCGGACGGTGGACGGGCTGGAGATGCTGGTCCGCCAGGCCGCGCCGTCGTTCGAAGCGTTCTATGGCGTGGCGCCGCCGGCGGACGTCGATGTGCGGGGGCTGGCCCTCAAGGTGCTGAATCCATGAAGATCATCGGCCTGACCGGCTCCATCGGCATGGGCAAGTCGACCACGGCGGCGATGTTCCGCGAGGCGGGGATCCCGGTCTACGACGCCGACGCGGCGGTGCACGACCTGTACGACGTGGGCGGCGCGGCGGTCGGCCCGGTGGGCGAGGCGTTTCCCGGCGTGGTAAAGGACGGCCGGGTCGATCGGGAGGAGCTGCGCCAGCGGGTGCTGGGCCAGCCCGACGAGCTGAAGCGCCTCAACGCCATCGTCCACCCGCTGGTAGGGCTGGACCGGGTGGGCTTCCTGAAAAAGGCCGAGGCCGACGGCTGCGACTGGGTGGTGTTCGACGTGCCGCTGCTGTTCGAGACCGGCGGCCACGCAAACGTCGATGCAGTGGTGGTGGTCTCGGCGCCGGCGCAGATGCAGCGCGAGCGGGTGCTGGCCCGGCCGGGCATGACGCCCGAGCGCCTGGACGCCATCCTGGCCCAGCAGATGGCCGACGCCGAGAAGCGGGCCCGGGCGCACTATGTGGTCGACACCGGCCGCGGGCTGGAGGCTGCGCGCGAACAGGTGGGCGCCATCGTGGCGGAGCTGCGGGGGGCTGGGGGCGCCTAGCTTCCTCTTTGCTCGTCATGGCCGGGTCAAGCCCGGCCATGACGAGTGGATCGGGGGATCGGTAGTGGCGCTGACGCCGCAGGGTGCTTGGAACAGTTGAAGGGCGTGCCCGGATCGGGGCAATAGAATCCCATGGCCCGCGAGATCGTCCTCGACACCGAGACCACCGGCTTCGACCCCAAGACCGGCGACCGGCTGGTGGAACTGGCGGCGCTGGAGATCGAGGGCTTCGTGCCCACGGGGCGCAGCTTCCACGTCTACATCGACCCCTGCCGCGACATGCCGGCCGAGGCCGAGAAGGTGCACGGGCTGTCGGCGGCGTTCCTGCGCGGCAAGCCGAGGTTCGAGCATCCCGAGGTGGTGGACGCGTTCATCGAGTTCATCGGCGACGCGCCGATCGTGGCGCACAACGCGGGCTTCGACCGCGGCTTCGTGAACTGGGAGCTGGCGAACATCCGCCGCGAGGAGATTCCCGAGCACCGGTGGATCGACACCCTGGCGCTGGCCAAGCAGCGCTTCCCGGGGATGCACAACTCGCTGGACGCGCTGTGCAAGCGGTTCAAGATCTCGCTGAGCGAGCGCGAGAAGCACGGGGCGTTGATCGACGCCAAGCTTCTGGCGGCCGTCTATCTGGAGCTGTCGGGCGGGCGCGAGCGGCGGCTGGAACTGTCCAGCGCCGCGATGGTCAATGCGGTGGCGGTGGCGAGCCGCAACGAATACGGCGCGCGGCCGCGGCCGCTGGCCTTCCGCTCCACGGACGCCGAGCGCGAGATCCACGCCGCCTTCATCCGCGAGAAGGTCAAGGGCGAGGAGCTCTGGGGGAAGTTCGGGCTCTGACGTTCCTCCACCGCCGTTGAAGACCCCCTCAGTCGGCTTCGCCGACAGCTCCCCCGACGGGGGAGCAAATGGACCCCCTATCCCCTCGCCACCCGCCGGTAGAACGCGCGCAGGTCGTCCGTCGCGGTGGGACGGCTCGCCAGGTCTTCGTAGACGCCGTGGCCGGTCGGGTAGACGTGGGTTTCGAGGCGCTCGCCAAGGCCGGCGGCGGCCAGCGCGTTCACCGGGGTGCGGTAGGGCACGATGAGGTCGTACCAGCCGGCGACCAGGAACACCTTCGGCTTCGATGGCAGCCCCCGCAGGATCTGCGGCGTGTAGGCCGGGCCGGTGAGGGTCTGGTTCCACCGGCGGTTCGCCTCGACGGGGTCGCGGACGTAGGGGCCGGCGGGGGTGTAGCCCAGCTCGTCGGTGAGCAGGCCGACGATGGCGGCGTGCAGGTCGTAGGCGTCGTTGGCGGAGACGACGGTGTCCTGGGCCGGCGGCGGCGGGACGCGGTGCTCGCGGCCGTCGCCGCCATCGAGACGCTCGCCGGGGATGAGGCCGGTGCGGAACTGCTGCAGCGAGGGGGCGAGCTTGGCGTCGTAGACGACCTCCGGCGGCAGGCCGATGTAGCCGGCGACGGTGTCGGCGTTGGCCTGGGTCACCTGGCCCTGGGCCAGCATCCGGGCGTAGGGGCCGTCGGCGAAGGCCTCGGCCTGGGCGACGAGGCGGTCCAGCGGCAGGTTCGCGTAGGCGCCGCGCTTGTGGAAGTGGGCGACGGCCGCGAGGCTGGGCAGGGCCAGGACGGGCGCCGGCGCGTTCGGCGGGCCCCCGCTGCCCAGGGTGGGCGAGATCAGGACAACGCCGGCGAGGCCGACGGGCTTGGGGCGGGCGGCAAGGACCTTGGCGATCTGGCCGGCGCGCGTGCCGCCATAGCTCTCGCCGATCAGGAAGACGGGCGAGCCCAGCCGGCCGTGGTCGGCGAGCCAGCCGGCGATGAAGTCGGCGAAGGCCGCCCCGTCCTGCTCGACGCCCCAGTACTCGGGCTTGGCGTCCTCGGTGAAGAAGCGGCTGTAGCCCGTGCCGGGCGCGTCGATGAAGACGAGGTCGGTGGCGTCGATCGGGCTGTCGGGGTTGGCGACGAAGGCGTAGTGGCCGCGCATCTTGGCCGCGACCGTCATCTTGGGCGACAGGTGCTCGCGCAGGTGCCAGGTGGCGCCGCCAGGGCCGCCGTTCCAGACGAAGCTGACGGGCCGGGTCTTGGGGTTCGCGCCCTTCTGCAGGTAGGCGACGGAGAAGATGGTGGCGCGGGGCTGGCCGGCGGGGTTGGTCATCACCCGCTCGCCGGCCTCGGCGCGGTAGTCGATGGTGCGGCCGCGGACGGTGATCCGGCCCTCGCGCACGGCGGTGGGGATCGCGGTCGGGCTGGTCGAGGTCTGGGCCGCCGCCGGCAGCGCGCCCGCCGCCAGGGCCGCCGCCGAGCCGACCAGAACGCTGCGCCGATCCCAAGCCATGTGCCGCCCCTCAAGTGAAACTATGCGCGAACAGTGTTCCCGGTGAATGGATGATGCCACGACAGAGGCCAGGAAACATAGTTCGAATAAATATTGCGCCGACGCTGCATTAGATTGATGCTCGGGTAGACGTGTCCGGGGTGTTCGCATGCAAGACTGGCGCAGACGCAGGCTTGGACTTGGCATGGCGGCTCGGTTGCTCGCGGGCGCGGCGCTGATCGCCCTGCCGCTCGCGGGCTGCGCCACCACGACGAAGGCCGACGCGAAACCGGCCGCCAGCGCCGCGCCGCCGCCGGCGCCGAAGCCGATCCGCGCCGGCCTGGACCCCTCGGCGCGGCCCGATCCGTTCCCCTCGACCTACAGCCCGAAGGCCAGCGGGGCGGTGCTGTTCGTGAACGCCACGATCTACACGGCGGCCGGCCCGCGGATCGACGGCGGGTCGCTGCTGATCCGCGACGGCAAGGTGGCCGCGGTGGGCAAGGACATCGCCCGCCCGGCCGACGCCACGGTGATCGACGCGACCGGCCGCTGGATCACGCCGGGGATCGTCGACCCCCACGCCCACATCGGCGCCGGCTCCAGCCCCGGCCCGGCCAACGGCGACAACAGCAACGAGAACGGCCCCAACCCCGGCGGAATCTGGATCGAGCACTCGGTCTGGACGCAGGACCCGATGTTCGAGCGCGCCCGCGAGGCCGGCGTCACGACCATGCAGATCCTCCCCGGCTCGGCCAACCTGTTCAACGGCCGGACGGTGACGCTGAAGAACGTGCCGGCGATCGCGCCGCAGGGGATGAAGTTCCCTGGCGCGCCCTACGGCCTGAAGATGGCGTGCGGCGAGAACCCCACGGGCGGCGGGCCGGGCAAGGCCGGCACCCGGGCCGGCGGGATGATGGGCTATCGCAACACCTTCATCGCCGCCCAGGCCTACGCCCAGAGCTGGGCCGACTGGAAGAAGCGGGGGAGCGGCGACCCACCCCGGCGCGACCTGATGCTGGAGACGGTGGCCGGCGCCCTGAACGGCGACATCAAGGTCCACATACACTGCTACCGCGCCGACGAGATGGTCCAGATGATCGATCTCAGCCACGAGTTCGGCTTCAAGATCGCCGCGTTCCACCACGCGCTGGAGGCCTTCAAGATCGCCCCCCTGCTGGCGAAGGAGCAGATCGCGGTGGTGACCTGGGCCGGCGACTGGTCGGGCTACAAGATGGAGGCCTACGACTCGATCATGGAGAACGCCGCCTTCGTGCAGAAGGCCGGCGGGATCGCCACCATGCACTCCGACAACGTGATGCTGATGCAGCACCTGAACCAGGAGGCGGCGCGGGCGATGACCGCGGGCCGCGAGGCGGGGCTGGGCACGACGCCGGAACAGGCCATCGCCTGGTTCACGATCAACCCGGCCAAGGTGATCGGCGTCGCCGACAAGACCGGCTCGCTGGAGGTGGGCAAGGCCGCCGACGTGGTGCTGTGGGACGCCGACCCGCTCAGCGTCTATGCCCTGCCCGACCTGGTCTTCATCGATGGCGTGCTGAGCTACGACCGGGCCCACCCGGCGCGCCAGCCGCAATCCGACTTCGAGCTGGGCAACACCAAGCGGCCAATATCGCCGGCCCGGCCGGCGCCGCGCGGCCTGGGGGTGAGCCAATGATCCGCGCCCTGCTCCTCTCCGCCGCCCTGGCCGCCGCGACCCCGGCCGCCGCCGAGACGGTGGCCATCGTGGGCGCCCGCGTCCTGACCATGGGCGCGGCCGGCGACCTGCCGACCGGGACCGTCGTGGTGCGCGACGGCAAGATCGCCGCGGTGGGCGCGAAGGTGGCGATCGCGAAGGACGCCCGCGTGATCGACGCCAGGGGCCAGATCCTGACGCCGGGGATCACCGCCACGGTCTCGCCCATGGCCCTGAACGACACCATCGGCAGCGGCTACGGCGGGCGCGGCTCGTCCAACAGCCTGCTGACGGCGGGTTTCGACATCGACGAGGACGTCAATCCGAACTCGCCGCAGATCCCCGAGGCGCGGATCGAGGGCGTGACTCGCGCGGTCGTGACCCCGAACCCGCAGATGCGGGGGCCGAACGCGCCGGCGCGGGTCTTCGGCGGCCAGGCGGCGGTGATCCACCTGGCCGACCTGGGGACCGAGGGCGGCGACCTGACGGTGAAGCCCCGCGTGGCGCTGTACCTCGACGCGGGCGAGATGGGCGCCTCGGCGGCCGGCGGCTCGCGTGGCGCGCTGATGACGCTGCTGAAGCAGGCCTTCGCCGACGCACGGGCGTATGCCCGCAACCCCGCCTCGGTCGATCCGGCGCGGCTGGAGGAGCTGTCGCTGTCGCGGGCCGACCTCGCGGCCTTGGTCCCGGTGGTGCAGGGGCGCGAGCCGCTGCTGATCGAGGCCAACCGCGCCTCGGATATCCGCAACGTGCTGGCGCTGGCGAAGGCCGAGAAGGTGCGGGTGATCCTCTCGGGCGGGTCCGAGGCCTGGATGGTGGCCAAGGAGATCGCCGCGGCCAACGTCCCGGTGGTCATCGACGCCGAGGAGAACCAGGCGTTCCAGTGGGAGAACCTGAACGCCACCTACGAGAACGCCGCCATCCTGCACGACGCCGGCGTGCTGGTGGCCTTCAAGCCCAGCGTGGCGCGGATCGTCTTCCTGATCCGCACGCCCCGCTTCATCGCCGGGCGGACGGCGCGCTATGGCCTGACGCCGCACGAGGCGCTGGCGGCGATCACGATCAACCCGGCGAGGATCTTCGGGATGGCCGACCGGTTTGGGTCGATCGAAGCAGGCAAGGACGCCGACCTGGTGCTGTGGAGCGGCGATCCCCTGGAGACCACGACGGTGGCGCGGATGGTGATGATCCGCGGGGCGGAACAGCCGCTGACGGCGCGGAACCGGGCGCTGCGGGACCGGTATATCGGGGCGGTTATGGCGCCGGGGAAGTGAGGGCGGCCCAAGGCCCGCTTGCGGCGCGCTCTTGAAGCCACCCATCGTCCACGGCCTCTCGCGTCAGATGTTCTGACCGCCGGACACTTCGATCCGCTGCGCTGTGATCCAGCGATTGTCGGAACCGAGCAGGCTGGCCACCGCAGGACCAATGTCGTCCGGTGTCCCGACGCGCCCCAGCGCCGTCATGGCGGCGAAAGCCTCGTTGTAGGCCGGTGTGTCGCGGACCGCTCCGCCGAGGAAGTCGGTCTCGATGGCCCCCGGCGCGATGGTGTTCACCGTCACGCCCCGCCCCCCAAGTTCCTTGGCCATGTAGGCGGTCAGAACCTCGACGGCGCCCTTGGCTGCCGAATAGGCCGCAAAGCCGGGGTAAGTCACGCGCGTGAGCCCCGACGAGAAGTTCACGATCCGCCCGCCGTCGGCCAGCAGCGGCAGCAACCCCTGGGTCAGGAAGAAGACGCCCTTCACGTGGACATCGAACAGCAGGTCGAACTGCGCCTGGGTCGTCTCCGCGAAGGCGGCCATCTCGCCGTGGCCCGCGTTGTTCACGAGGTGGTCGAAGCGGTCGCGGCTCCAGGTGCCTTTCAGCACCGAGCGGACGCGCTCGATGAAGGCCGGAAAGCTTGCGACGTCGCCGACGTCGAGCTGCAGGGCCACGGCCCTGCGGCCGAGCGCCTGGATTTCGGAGACGACAGCCTGGGCGCCATCTGCGCCGCTCCGGTAGGTGAGGATCACGTCGCCGCCGTGGCGGGCGATGCTGAGGGCGGTATTGCGGCCGAGCCCGCGGCTCGCCCCGGTGACGATCGAGATGGTGGTCATGGTCTGCTCCTTGGCTGGTGACGGCGTCGGCGGCCTCTCCGCCCGCGTCATGCCCAGGCGGCAGAGGTTGGTGATCGACATCGACGAGGTACCGAGGGGCGTGCGATAAAAGAACGTCCTTGTTTCTTGGTCAGCAATACCTCACAGGCATGACCTGTCATGGAGCTGCGTCACCTCAGGTACTTCGTTGCGGTCGCCGAGGAGGGAAGCCTCACCGTTGCGGCCGAGAAGCGGCTACACACGGCCCAGCCGTCGCTGAGCCGACAGCTCCGGGACCTGGAGCAAGAGGTCGGCGCCCAGCTCTTTCTGCGTACGTCCCGCGGCGTCGAGCTCACGCCGGCAGGCCAGGCGTTCCTCGAACATGCGCGGTTGTCGCTTCACCAGGCACGCGAGGCCGTGGCGGCGGCAAGGCGCGTGGCGCGCCCTGCCAAGACAAGCTTCGCGGTGGGCTTCCTCACCGGTCAGGAGGTCGAGTGGCTGCGGCACGTGACCCACGTGCTGAAGGACCAACTGAAGGACATCGACCTTCGCGTCTCGAGTGATTTCTCACCCCATGTGGCCGACGCCGTGGAGCGCGGAGACATCGATCTCGGCTTCTCCCGCGTCGAGCCGCGGCCCGACGTCAGCTACAAGGTCATCGCGCACGAACCGATCGTGGTGATCCTTCCGCGGGACCATCCGTTGGCTAGCGACACAGCTATCGACCCGCGGGATCTCGATCCGCACGGGTTCATCGGGTACTCGGAGACGCCTCACGTGCTGCGCGGCATCGTCGACCGATACCTGCGCGAACGCGGCGTGACCGTTTCCCCGACGCATTTCCTAGACGGGTTCGCGACCGGCATATCGCTCGTGGCTTCGACAGGCGGCGTCACGCTCCTGCCGGCCTATGTCGAGCCTCTGCTGCCCGCGTCGCTGGTGAGCCGGCCTCTCGTCGGCAATGGGCCGGTGATCGAGGTGGCGGCGGGCTACCGCCCGGACAACCCGTCGCCGATCCTCAAGTTCTTCCTGGAGAACATCGACACGCTCACGGCGTCGCGGTCCCGCCACGCAGGTGGCGGCAGCCCGTAGGCAGGCTGGATTCCAGCGCGGTCAGCCCAGGCGGACCTGTCCGCTGCGCGCGTGCAAACGGCGCAACTTCGGCGAGGCTGTCGCTGCGCACCTCGGAGATGAGCGGTCTAGAGTCCTCCCCAGGACAGAGGAAGGCTTCGATCTCATGGGTGGATTGGAGCCCGCCAACCGAGGCGTCTCAAGGACTGGCCCGAGGCCCCCCGCGGCGCGGCGGGGAACCGGGCGCTGCGGGATCGGTATATTGGGGTGGTGATGGGGGTGGGGCGGTAGGGGTGGCGATGCGCCAAGTGCGGACGCTGGCTTGCCCACCCGGATGCAGAACTTCAGCCACCTTCCTTCCCCCGCCCGGCACCGCTAGCGCCCATCCTGGTGCAGCTGCGGGCGCGTGGCTCGGAGCGAGACAGTGATCCGTGGGGGATTGGTTCCAAAGCGCCCTCTAGCAGAGATTGGGACCAACCAGGACCCCGCCATTTGGGAGGTGGCCGAAGCTCTTAGGCAAAGTGGGCAGCTGGAAGAGCGCAGCGCCGCTTGGACTTGCTGCGTTTCAGCTTGCAGGTAAGACGATCAATACTATCAAGACGACGCTTGAAGAGCTCCGAATTGGAGCCGGGCAAGCAGAAGAGTGTTAGATCGTCGAGGTTCAGATGATGTGCAAATTCGATCAAACGCTCAGGCGCGTCACGCACCTGCTGCAAATGGACAGTGATGTTTCACTTGACGATTTTATAGAACTAGCCTCTTCCGTAGATACGGCGGAGCACCTCTCATCCTATTTGAATTTGCTTCCAGAATGGAAGGATGTGTTGTTTCCAACGCATAAACTTGAAGGGCGTGATTTTATATTTGCATACGCGCAGGTGTTCTCTCGAGTTGACGAAAATCTGGCCTTTCGCCGTATGACCTCGCCAATGGCCCGCGTGGCGTGGGCATTCTTTGCAGCGCTTTGCGAAGAATGAGGGAAGCAGGCGGGCACAGGAGCGATAGTTCGGCCTCACGGACCCAGGCCAGAACGGGCGCCGCCTCCTCATCGGTCAGAGCCTCATAGTTCGATGCGAGCTTCGCTGCAGGTTTTCGTTGTGAAGCGGCCGCTTCCAACTTCCGCGTTGAATGGTCCACGTTACGATCTGGGTTGGCGACATCGGCTACTGGAGCGAGGTGATCGCAGAGCGATCCAAACGCCTTATTGAGGATGATGCAGCCATTAAGGCGCTGGCGGTCCAGAACGGAGATCTCCTCGCCACGCGTGCGAACCTGCGCCTCCACCCTCGGCGCGGACCACCTAGCTGCTGACGCCCGCGATGGACGATGCTTCCGAAGCAGAGGAAGGCTTCGGTCTCACGGGTGGATTGGAGGCTGCCGACCGAAGCGTCTCAAGGACTGGCCTAAGGCAGCCGCGGGGCGGCGCGCCCGGGGGGCGCGTCCTTGACACGCCTCGACCGGCAGGCAGGCGTGGGGCCGCGAGATCGAGTTCAGGACGGTCCGCCGCCCGCCCCGCCGATGCGCCGGATGGATGGTGTTTGGGGGTGGATGGGGCCGGCGCTGTGGGCCTGAAGTGACCCCTTACCTCCCCCGTCGCGGCAGCAACGGCGGGAGGGCGACCAGCCGCCGAGGGCGGCGCAGCCGGCCGTAGAGCGCGTGGTGGAGGGGGCGGGCCCCAGGCGCCGCGCCGACCCCCGCTGTTCGATATGCCGAGCTTGACGCCCGCCCCCTCCACCAACCGCTCTTCGCCTGCGGCTCGGCGGCTGGTCCCCCTCCCGCCGCTTCGCGGGGGAGGTGAAGGTCGGCGGCGGGGGCGGTGGCGCGGCAGCCTACCGGCTTACCGGTTTGGCTCGTTCTCGACCCATTCCCGCGGGCAGTCTGGCGAAGTAGCCTGGCGGCGGACTTGTTCGAGGAGACGTAATGCTCATAGCCGCCTTGGCGCTCCTGGCTGCCGCGACGGGCGCATCGGCTCCCACCGGCCTTGCCGGGGAATGGGTCGTCGACCTGTCGACAAAGTCTTCGGGACCCTACTCTCAGCCCATGGTTCTGCGCCTCGGCGACGACGGGGTCGTCACCGGAACGTTCTACAACAGCGAGATCCAGGCCGGGCGCTGGAAGACCGATCGCGGTCGGACGTGCGCAAGCTTCCGCACGACGGACGGCGCGGGCCCATACCATACGTCAGTGTGCCTCAACGGCGCACAGGCGGTTGGCCAGACCTGGGCCGAGCACCGCAACTTCCTGTTCAACTGGAACGCCGACCGCAAGCTGCCCTAAGCCCGAGCGGCGGCCGGAAGACCCGGCGCCGAGGGCTCTTCACCTCCCGCCGCTTCGCGGGGGAGGTGAACGTTGGTTGGGGATTGGGGGTGGGGATCGGGGGGAAAGGTGACCCGGCTCGGGGCCTGGCCCACTCTTCCCCCCGTCTCGCTTCGCTCGCCACCCTCCCCATTAAGGGGAGGGGCCGGACGCGGCGTGGCTTAGGCGTGGCCGACGGTGGGGTCGGACTGGGCCTTGCGGGCGGCGTAGACGCCGGCGAAGTCGATGGGGTCGAGAAGGAAGGGGGGGAAGCCGCCTTCCGAGGTGACCTCGGCGATGATGCGCCGGGCGAAGGGGAACAGGTAGCGCGGGCACTCGATGAGCAGCACCGGCTCCATCTCCTCGGCCGGCACGCCGCCGATCTGGAAGACGCCGCCGTACAGCAGCTCGACATGGAACAGCGGGCCGTCGGGGCGCGCGGCGCGGGCCGAGAGCTTCAGGTCCACCTCGAACAGGCCGTCCTCGCGGCCGCGGGCGTTCATCTCGACGTTCAGGTCGATCTGCGGTTGGTCCTGGCTGGGGCGCAGGGCGTCCGGCGCGCGCGGGTTCTCCATCGACAGGTCGCGGATGAACTGGGCCAGGATGCGGATGCCGGGCTCGCCGCCCTGGGCCGGAGGCGCGCCCGCGCCGAGGTCGACTTCGCTCATGATCTGACTGGAGTTCTCTATGGTGATGGCGCGAGGATCGCGCCCGTTGGGGCTGAGCGGCTATCATGGCGCCCCAGGACATGCAACGCCGCCCCTGACGCCGGCGTTCCTGCGGACTATATTGAGAGATTGAGCGTATAAGGTCGCCAACGCCTAGCCAGTCCTGAAAGCCCTTCGTTGCAAGTCCTCGAACTGATCATCTTCGCCGGCCTCGCGGTCATCGTGCTGTACCAGCTCTATTCGGTGCTGGGCCGCCGGGTGGGCCGCCAGCCGGAAGACCAGCCCGCCGCGCCGGTGGGCGGGCCGACCGTGGCGCGCCGCGCGCCCGTGCTGGACACGCCGGACGAGGGCGTCGAGCTGACCGGCCTGGCCGCGGTGAAGTCCAAGGACCCGGCGTTCGACATGAATCGGTTCCTGGACGGGGCGAAGGGCGCCTACGAGATGATCGTCAAGGCGTTCGCCGAGGGCGACCGGGCCACGCTGCGGAACCTGCTGGCGCCGTCGGTGCTGGCCAGCTTCGAGGGCGCCATCGACGCGCGCGAGGCGGACGGGCGCACCGAGACGGTGGAGTTCTTCCATCCGCCGCGCGCCGACCTGGAGAAGGCCGAGGTGACCCAGGGCGACCTGGCGCACATCACCGTCCGCTTCCTGGCCGAGTTCCGCAGCCGGACGAAGGGGCCCGAGGGCGAGGGGGTCGACGATCGCCGCACCGCCGAGCTCTGGACGTTCGAGCGCCGGCTGAAGAGCCGCGACCCCAACTGGACCCTGGTCCACGTCGACGCCGCCGAGGCGTAAGGGCCGTGCGCTGGGGGGTCCTGGCGGCCGCGCTCGCCGCGCTGAGCGTCGCCGCGTGCGCCACGCCGTACGAGCATGGGCCGATCCCGCCCGGCTATCCGCCGCTGCCGACCCCGGCCCCGCAGCCCGCGCCCCAGCCGGCCCCGGCGCCGCCGAGGGTGGTGGAGGTGTCGGAGCTGCCCGGATGGGCGGCCGAGGACCATGACGCCGCCTTCGCCGCCTGGCGGGCGACGTGCCACGCGGCGCGGGACCCAGCGATGGCCGAACTGTGCCGGCGGGCCAAGGCGGTGCGCGAGACCGGACCCGGCGTGGGCCGCGCGTTCTTCGAGGCGTTCTTCCAGGCCGAGCGGCTGGCCGGCGACGGGGTGCTGACCGCCTATTTCGCGCCGATCTACGAGGCGCGGCGCGCGCCGGACGCCGAGTTCAGCGCGCCGGTGCGGCCGAAGCCTGCCGACCTGGCGCTGGCGGACGGCGGGGCGGTGGTGCGCACCCTGCCGGGCGGTATGACCGAGCCCTACCCCGACCGGGCGGCGATCGAGGCGACGCCGATCGACGCGCCGCTGGCCTGGATGCGGCCCGAGGAGCTGTTCTTCCTGCAGGTGCAGGGGTCGGGGACGCTGGTGTTCGACGACGGACAGCGGATCAAGGCGCTGTACGCCGCGAACAACGGCCGGCCGTTCATGGGCGTGGCCAACCCGATGCGCGACCGCGGCCTGCTGGCGCGGGACAACACCTCGGGCGATGCGATCCGGCAGTGGCTGGCGGCGCATCGCGGACCCGAGGCGGACGAGATCATGCGGCTGAACCCGCGCTATGCGTTCTTCCGCCTGGCGCCCGACGACGGCAAGCCGCCGGTGGGGGCGGCCAACATCCCCCTGCCCGCCGGCCGCGCGGTGGCGGTGGACCCCGGCTTCCACGCCATGGGCGAGCTGCTGTGGGTGGACGCCGAGGCGCCGCTGCTGGCGGGGGCGTTCCCGGCCTATCGCCGACTGGCCACCGCGCTGGACACAGGCGGGGCGATCAAGGGCGAGGTGCGGGCCGACCTCTACCTGGGCGAAGGCTCGGCCGCCGGCGCCGAGGCGGGGCGCGTGCGCCACACGCTGCGGCTCTACCGGCTGGTCCCGCGGCCATGAAGCGGCCGCTGAAGCCCGAGGAGCAGAAGATCTGGTCGATGGTGGCGGCCACGGTCCATCCCCTGCCCGGCCGAAGCGCGCCGAAGAAGGCCATGCCGCAGACGCTCGACGCCCCGGCGCGGATCGAGCCGAAGCGCGCCGAGGCGGCCAAGCAGCGGCTGCGCGAGGCGCTGGAGGGCATCGAGCCCAACCGCCGGCACCGGATCGTGCGGGAGCGCGAGGAGATCGGCGCCCGCATCGACCTGCACGGCCTGACCCAGGACCGGGCGAAGGCGGCGCTGGAGGCCTTCCTGTTCCGCGCCTTCGACGACGGCTGGCGCGCGGTGCTGGTGATCACTGGCAAGGGCGTCCAGGGCGACGGGATCCTGAAGAAGCGCGTGCCCGACTGGCTGGGCGAGGCCCACCTCAGCCATGTGGTGGCGGGGATCTCCGAGGCCGCCCGCCACCACGGCGGGGCCGGGGCGCTGTACGTCGCGCTGAAGCGGAAGGGGCGAGGTTAAAGTTGCTCCCCCCTGTGGGGGAGCTGTCGCCGCAGGCGACTGAGGGGGTCATCCCTGGCGGCTGAGGACCCCCTCCGGCGCTTCGCGCCACCTCCCCCTCCGGTCGCGATGCGACCGGCCCCCCTCGCTTCGCGAACCACCCCCAGAGGGGGTGGATGGGGGAGGAACTATTGGGGCAGCGCGAAGGCCACGACCTGGTCGCCGCGCTTGGTGTCGGACTTGGCGTGGCCGCCGGCGGCGATGACGACGTACTGGCGGCCCTTCCAGACATAGGTCATCGGCGTGGCCTGGCCGCCGGCCGGCAGGCGGCCCTTCCAGAGCTCGCGGCCCGAGGCGGCGTCGAAGGCGCGGAGATAGTTGTCCATGGCCGCGCCGATGAAGACCAGGCCGCCCGCGGTGACGATGGGGCCGCCGAAGTTGGGCGTGCCGACGCCCTTGGTGAAGAGCTGCGAGCCCGGCGCGAGGTCGCGGGTCGTGCCCAGCACCGAGCGCCAGAGGATCTTGCCGGTGGTCATGTCGACCGCCGACAGCACGCCCCAGGGCGGCGGGTTGCAGGGCAGGCCCAGGGGCGAGCGGAGCAGTTCGCGGCGCATGCCGAAGGCCGCGCCCTCCTGCGGACTGATCTCGACGCCCGGGTTGGCCTTGCGCTCGCCGGCGACCCGGCCCTTGGGGATCAGGGTGACTTTGTGCAGCGCCGAGGAGGTGTTGACGAAGGCGATCCCGCGACCGGCGTCGTAGGCGATGCCGCCCCAGTTCGAGCCGCCGCCGGTGAAGGGGTAGAGGATCGTGCCCTTGGTGGACGGCGGGGTGTAGATGCCCTCGTTGCGGGCGCCGGCGATGAGCTTGCGGCAGGCGTCGCGGTCCCAGGGGGTGAGGCCGTAGGCGTCCTCCGGCTTGATGCGGTTGGGGGCGAGGGGCGCCGGGGCGACCGGGAACGGCTGGGTGGGCGAGAGCACCTCCCCCACCTCCCCGCCCTGGGGCACGGGGCGTTCCTCCACGGGGATGATCGGCTGGCCGGTCCGGCGGTCGAGCGTGAAGATCAGGCCCTGCTTGGTGGTCTGGATCACCGCCGGGCGCGCCTGGCCGCCGTAGCCGACGACGCCGAGGGTGGGCTGGGCCGGGACGTCGTAGTCCCAGACGTCGTGGTGGGTGGTCTGGAAGGCCCAGGCCAGTTCGCCGGTGTCGGCATGGAGCGCGACGACCGAATTGGCGTGGCCGGCGTCGCCCGGCCGCGCGGCGCCGTAGAAGTCAGGGCTGGGGCTGGAGGTGGGCAGGAAGACCAGGCCCCGCGCCTCGTCGACCGACATGGGCGCCCAGACGTTGGCGGCGCCGGCGGCGACGGCCGGCTTCGCACCCGAGAGCGGATCGTAGCTCCAGCGCAGCGCGCCGGTGACCGCGTCGAAGGCGTGGACGGCGCCGGAGGTCTCGTGGACCCGCTGGTTGTCGTCGATGGACGAGCCGACGACCACCACGCCGCCCACGACGACGGGGGCCGAGGTGATCTGGGCGCCGGCCGGCCGGCGGAGCTGTGCGCCCGGCATGGCGTCGACCGCGCCGCCGGTCCCGAAGCCGGGGCAGGCCTTGCCGGTGGCGGCGTCGAGGGCGAACAGGCGCCGGTCGTTGGTGGCCATGAACACCCGCTCGGCGCAGGGCGCGCCCGCGGGGGCGGCGGGGTCGCGCCAGTAGGCGACGCCGCGGCAGTTGAAGCTGTTGGGATAGCTGAACGACGTGTCGATCTTCGCATCGAAACGCCACAGCGCCTTGCCGGTGGCCGGGTTGTGGGCGCTGGCGACGTTGAACGGCGTGCAGAGATAGAGCCGGCCGCCGGCCAGGATCGGAGTCGCCTCGAAGGCGGCGCGCTCGAGCGCCTCGCGGTGCGTGGCGAGGTCGCCGGTGGAATAGCGCCAGGCGACCTTCAGGCGCTTGACGTTGGCGGGGGTGACCTGGGCCGCGGACGAGAAGCGCTGGCCGCCGGCGTCGCCGCCGTAGGAGGGCCAGCCGACATCGGCGGCGGGCGCCGGCGCGGGCGGGGCGCTACAGGCGGCGAGGGTCAGGAGGGCGGCGGACGCGAGGAGGCGCTGAGTCATGCGCCGATGATCGCCCAGCGCGGCGGGCGGGGAAGGGGGCGTGGGGCGAGCGGCTGACCGGCTGGGACGAGCGGTGGGGACGAGCGGGAAAGGTATTGCTCCACCGCCCCGTTGGGGGAGCTGTCGGCGAATGCCGACTGAAGGGGTCCTCAACCGCCGTGGATGACCCCCTCCACCGCTTCGCGGTCCCCCTCCCCAGCGGGGGAGGAACTAGGCCTTGCGGGCGGCCTTTTCGGCGAGGCCGGAGGTCCCTTCGCGGGCTTCGAGCTTTTCGGCGACCTCGTCGAGGCTGACGCCGGCGGCGGCGATAAGGACGAGCCAGTGGTAGAGCAGGTCGGCGCTTTCGGCGGTCAGCGCCTCGCGGTCGCCCTGGGCGGCGGCGATGACCGTCTCGACCGCCTCCTCGCCCATCTTCTTGGCGGCGCGGTCCATGTCGCCCAGCAACTGGGCGGTGTAGGACTTGGAGGTGTCGCCGCCGCGGCGGCTTTCGATGGTCTCGGCCAGGCGGCCAACGACGTCGGTGAAGCGGCTCATGCGGGCCTCCAGCTAGGCGGGGACGGGCTCGGTCAGGCGGACGGGGATGCCGGCGGCGGCCATGGCGGCCTTGGCCTCGCCGATCGAGACCTCCCCGAAGTGGAAGATCGAAGCGGCGAGCACCGCGTCGGCCCCGGCCTGGACGGCCTCGACCAGGTGCCGCGTATTGCCGGCCCCGCCCGAGGCGATCACCGGGACCGAGACCGCATGGCTGACGGCGCGGACCAGGTCGAGGTCGTAGCCGGTCTTGGCGCCGTCGCGGTCCATGGAGGTGAGCAGGATCTCGCCCGCGCCCTTGGCGACCACCTCGACCGCGTAGTCCACGGCGTCGAGGCCGGTGGGATTGCGGCCGCCGTGGGTGAAGACTTCCCAGCTGCCGTCGCCGGTGCGCTTGGCGTCCACCGAGACCACCACGGCCTGGCTGCCGAAGGCGTCGGCGCAGCGGCTGACCACGTCGCGGTCGTTCACGGCGGCGGTCATGATCGAGATCTTGTCGGCGCCGGCCAGCAGCAGGCGACGGCCGTCCTCGACGCTGCGGATGCCCCCGCCCACGCTGAGCGGCATGAAGCAGACATCGGCCGTGCGGCGCACCACATCGAGGATGATGCCGCGGTTCTCGTGGCTGGCCGTGATGTCGAGGAACATTAGCTCGTCGGCGCCGGCGGCGTCGTAGGCCTGGGCCTGCTCGACGGGGTCGCCCGCGTCCACGAGGTTCACGAACTGCACGCCCTTCACCACCCGGCCGTCCTTGACGTCCAGGCATGGGATCAGGCGCACCTTCAGGCTCACGCCGCGATCTCCAGGGCCTGGGCCGGGTCGATGGCGCCGTTGTAGAGGGCGCGGCCGAGGACGGCGCCGGCGACCGGCACGCCCTTGCGGGCCTTGAGCTTGGCGATGTCGTCCACGGTGGCCAGGCCGCCGGCGGCGATGACCGGGATCGAGACCGCGTCGGCCATGGCGCCGAAGGCCTCGACGTTGAAGCCCATGACGGTGCCGTCGCGGTCGATGTCGGTGACGATCAGGGCGCCGACGCCGGCGTCCTCGAAGCGCTTGGCGACGGTGATCGCGTCCAGGTCGGAGTCGGCGGTCCAGCCCTCGACGGCGACCTTGCCCTTGCGGACGTCGACGCTGACGGCGATCTGCTCGGGATAGGCCATGGCGGCGGCGATGACGATGTCGGGCTGCTTCACCGCCACGGTGCCCAGGATCACGCGGCTGACGCCGGCCTCGATCCAGCGCTCCACGTCCTTCAGCGTGCGGATGCCTCCGCCGAGCTGCACCGGCACCGACACCGACGACAGGATGGCCTCGACGCCGGGCGCGTTCACGGCCTGGCCTTCGACGGCGCCGTTGAGATCGACCACGTGGATCCAGTGGAAGCCGGCGGCGGCCCACTGCTTCGCCTGGGCGCCGGGGTCGCTATTGAACACGGTCGCGGTGGAGAGGTCGCCGTGCAGCACCCGGACGCACTGGCCGTCCTTCAGGTCGATGGCGGGGTAGAGGATCAAGGGCGCCACTCCAGGAAGGCGGCCAGAAGCTTGAGGCCGGCGGCTTGCGATTTTTCGGGGTGGAACTGAACCCCGGCGACATTGTCCCGCGCGACGGCCGCGGGGAACCGGCCGCCGTGGTCCACA
>NZ_JANINU010000335.1 GCF_024508875.1 Phenylobacterium sp. | reverse complement strand
AGCAGCCGCCGGCCCGCCGGCCCGCGCACGGATGCGCCCGCCACCGCCGCGCACACGGCCCGCTCGGCGGCGCTCGCCACATTGCCCGGCCCCAGCAGGTCGCGCGCCTGCCGCGTCAGGTCGACGGCGATGTTTGCGGTCTCCGCCTCGGACGCCCGCGCGGCCAGGAGCGGCCCGGCGCAGGCGAGGTTGAATACCCGGCGCGCCATGATCTCCGGCGCCCAAGAGAAGGCGTTCCACTTGCCGAACACCCGCCGCCAGTCCAGCACCAGCCGCAGCGCCTCGGCCGCGCCGTCGGGCCCGGCGGCGATCAGGCTCGGCAACCAGTCGAACCGATGCAACGCCTCGGCGAAGGCGCGCGTTGGGCTGGGCCGGTCCCACGGGTCGCCGCGCACGCCGACGGCGAGGGTCGCGCCCCCCAGCACGAAGCCCCCGGCCAGGATGGCGCGGCCCAACTCGGGATCCGATGGGCGGAAGTCCCGCGGTTGCCAGCCGAAGCCGTTCGGACGCGGATAGGCGGCGAGCCACCGGGTCAGCGGCGCGCTGCGCCATTCTTCCGCCAGCATGCGGCCAGCGCCGACGGCCAGCGCCCGCGCCACGTGGCGTCCGGGCAAGGCTGGCGCGCGAACCCCGGCCAAGCGGCCTCAGCCCCGGAGGGCGGCGATGTTGGCGGCGTAACGCTCCGCCCCGCCGCGGAACACGGCCGTTCCGGCCACCAGCGCGGTGGCGCCGGCGGCGATACACAGGGGCGCCGTCTCGGGCGTCACCCCGCCGTCCACCTCGAGCGGGATGTCCCGGCCCTCGGCGTCGATCATCTTGCGCAGCGCCTCGATCTTGCGGAGCTGCGAGTGCATGAAGGTCTGGCCGCCGAAGCCCGGATTGATCGACATGACGAGGATCAGGTCCACCTCGTCCATCATCCACTGGATCACCGAGGGGTCGGTCGATGGGTTGAACACCACGCCGGCCTTGGCGCCCAGCTTGCGGATCTGCTTCAGCGTGCGGTTCAGGTGCGGCCCGGCTTCCGGGTGGACGCTGACGTAGTCGGCCCCGGCGTTCACGAACGCCTCGATGTAGGGGTCGGCCGGCGCGATCATCAGGTGCACGTCGAACGGGATCTTGGCGTGCGGGCGCAGCGCCTTCACCACGTCGGGCCCGATGGTGATGTTCGGCACGAAGTGGCCGTCCATGACGTCCACGTGCACCCAGTCGGCGCCGGCAGCCTCGATGGCCGCCACCTCCTCGCCCAGGCGCGCGAAGTCGGACGCAAGGATCGAAGGGGCGATGATCGTGGCCATGCTACCGCTTAGCCTGATGCGGCCCTCACTGCCAATCGCGCGTCTCGGTGAGCGCCTTCAACGCCTGGGGGTTCTTGGCGTTGCGCACATACGGCCGCGCCTGGTCACCCTCCCATTCCCTTCCCACCGTTGGTGGGGAGAGGAAGGAGGTATTCAGGCGCCCTTCCGCAGCCGCGCCACGTAGAAGCCGTCCGTTCCGCCCTCGACGTGGTTCGGCAGGATCCGCAGCGTTCCATCCGGGCGCAGGCTGGCCTCCGGCGCGCCGCCCTCGCCGGGCGCCATCGGCTCCAGGGCGAAGTCCTTATGGCGCGCCAGGAAGGCGTCCATCTGGCCCTCGCCCTCCTCCCACTCCAGCGAGCAGACGCAATAGACCAGCCGGCCGCCGGGCGCGGTCCGCTTCGCCGCAGAGTCCAGCAGCTTCGCCTGAACCTGAGCCAGTTTCGGGATCTCGGCGGGGCTCGCCACCCAGAGGAGGTCGGGGTGGCGGCGGAACGTGCCCGTCGCCGAGCACGGCGCGTCCAGCAGCACGGCGTCGAAGGTCCGTTCGTCCTTCCACTCGCCGGCGTCGGCGATCACCACCTCGGCGCCCAGGCCGGTGCGCGCAAGGTTCTCGCTGACCCGCTTGATGCGGCCGGCCGAGCGGTCGACGGCGGTCACCTTCGCGCCCGCGGCGGCGAGCTGCAGCGTCTTGCCGCCCGGCGCCGCGCACATGTCCAGCGCCGTCCGACCCGCGCCGACGCGGGCCAACCGAGCCGGGATCGCCGCCGAGGCGTCCTGCACCCACCACCGGCCGTCGTCGAACCCGGGCCAGCCCGAAACCTCGCCCTTCAGGCCCGAGCGCACCGAGCGGCCCGGCAGCACCGAGCCCTCCAGGTCCACCGCCAGGGCCTCGGCGTCCGCGCCGTCCTGCGGCGTCACGTCGGTGGCCGGCTCCTCGCCGATCAGCGCCGCGATGGCGTCGGCTGCCTCGGCGCCATAGGCCGAGCGCCAGCGCATGGCGAGCCAGGTGGGAGCCATCAGGCCGGGATCGTTCAGGTCGGGCGGCTCGCGCGTGAAGCCGCGCAGCACGGCGTTGACCAGGCCCTTGAACGCCTGCCCGCCCTTCTGGGCCGCCGCCAGGTCCACCGTCGCGCCGACCGCCGCGTGGGCCGGGGTCTTCAGCACCAGGAGCTGGGCCGCGCCCAGCCGCAACACGTTGACGATCCGCTCGGGCGGCGGCTTCTTCAGCCGGGCATGCAGGGCGGCGTCGATGGGCCCCAGCCAGCGCAGGGTGGCCATGGCCAGCGCCCGGGCGAAGGCGCGGTCGCGCGGCTCCAGGGCCGCCAGGGCGGGATGGCTCAGCCCCTCGTCCAGCCCCGCCCGGCGTGAGAGGGCGGCAGAAAGCAGGTCGAGGGCGGCGGCGCGCGCCGGCAGGCCACGGATGTCGTCGGAATTTTCGGTCGAAGTCACGGCGCGCGGCGTGCCCTCTTGGGCGCGCGGGCGCAAGGGATTAGATCAGGGACATGGCCGATCTCCCCCCCAACGCCGCTCCGGACAAGGAGCTCACCCCCGCCGCTCGCCGCGCTCTGGAAGAGGCCGCCGCCCGCCAAGCCGCCGAACAGGAGGCCGTTCGCGCCTACGAGGAGGGCGGCCCCAAGGGCCCCGAACCCACACGCTTCGGCGACTGGGAGCGCAAGGGCATCGCCGTCGACTTCTAGGTAGCCGAGCCTACGGCTCCGGTCACCGCCGCATCAGGCGCCGGCAGATCTCGTCGAGCTGCTCCAGCGACGCGTACTTGATCTTCACCTCGCCCGCGCCGTCGCGGTCGGTGATGTCGACGCTCATGCCGAGGGCGTCTTCCAGGTCCACCTCCAGCGAGGCGGTGTCGGCGTCCTTGGCCGGCTTGCGCGGGCCGGACGACTTCTTCGGCGCGGCCCCCTTTTCGCGCGCCAGGGCCTCCACGTCGCGCACCGTCAGGCCATCGGCGACGATGCGGTCGGCCAGGGCCTCGGCATCTGCGACGCTCAGCAACGCCCGCGCATGGCCGGCCGTCAGGCGGCCCGCCACCAGATGGTCCTGGACCTTTTCGGGCAGGGCGCTGAGCCGCATGGTGTTGGCCACGTGGCTGCGCGACTTGCCGACCCGCTTGGCCGCCTCTTCCTGCGTGACGCCCAGGCGGCCCATCAGCGCGCTATAGGCCCGGGCCTCTTCGATGGGGTTCAGGTTGGCGCGCTGGATGTTCTCGATGATCGCGATCTCGAACGCCTCGTTGTCGCCCAGCTCGCGCACCAGCGCCGGGATCGCCACGAGGCCGGCCCGCTGCGCCGCGCGCCAGCGGCGCTCGCCCGCGACGATCTCGAACTCACCCGGCTTCTGACGCGACGGCCGCACCAGGATCGGCTGCAGCACCCCTTTGTCGCGGATCGATGCCTCCAGCTCGGCTAGGTCGTTCTCGTCGAACACCTGCCGCGGCTGTTCCGGATTGCGGTGGATCAGCTCGATCGGGATTTCCCGCACGCCCGTCGCGGGATCTGCCGCATGCGCGATCTCCTCGGCCTCGCCCAGCAGGGCCGACAGTCCGCGCCCCAGTCCCCTGCGGTTCTCCGCCATCTCAACTCAGTTCCATTTGCTGGCTCGCGCGGCGCTTGCGTTCCCGCAGGACCACTTCGCGCGCGAGCTTCAGATACGCCTGGCTGCCGGCGCAACGCAGGTCGTAGACCAGCGCCGGCTTGCCGAAGGACGGGGCCTCGGAGACGCGGACGTTCCGGGGGATCACCGTCTGATAGACCGCCTCGCCGAAGTGGCCGCGCACGTCGCTGGCCACCTGCTCCGACAGCGAGTTGCGCCGATCGTACATCGTCAGCACCACGCCCTGCAGCTCCAGCGCCGGGTTCAGGCTGCCGCGCACCAGGTCGATGGTGCGCATGAGCTGGGTCAGGCCTTCGAGCGCGAAGAACTCGCACTGCAGCGGCACCAGCACGGCGTCGGCCGCGGCCATGGCGTTGACGGTCAGCAGGTTCAGCGAGGGCGGGCAGTCGATGAGGATGTAGGTGTAGGCGCCCGCCGCCCGGGCCGGCGCGATCGCGTCGCGTAGCTTGAAGGAGCGGCGGGACTGCTGGCCCAGCTCCAATTCCACGCCGGACAGGTCGGGGTCCGCCGGCACCAGGTCCAGGCCCGGCACCGACGTCTTCACCACGGCGTCGAGCAGCTCCTGTTCGCCCATCAGCACGTCGTACAGCGTCTTCTTGCGCAGTGCGCGGCCGACGCCGAGGCCGGTGGAGGCGTTGCCCTGCGGATCGGAGTCGATCAGCAGCACCTTCTCGCCCACAGCGGCCAGCGCCGTGCCGAGATTGATGGCCGTGGTGGTCTTGCCGACGCCGCCCTTCTGGTTGGCGACGACCAGCACGCGTAGTCCCCGGTCAGACCTTGCGGGCACGGCCCAGTCTCCTCACACGCACGATACGGCCTCTCTCGTCACTCAGCGACGGTACGACATCCGCCTCGTATTCCCAATATCTTGCGGCCTCGGACATGTCCGCTACCACATCTTGCCCCTTGAGGAACAAGCCCTGCGCCCCTGCCTGGAAGTATGGCCGGGCATACCCCAACAGTCTGTGAAGCGGGGCGCAAGCGCGCGCGGTGACGATGTCCACAGCCAGCGAGAGGTTTTCCGCCCTTTCGTTGTGGACCGTCGCCGGAAGGTCCAGCTCGGCCACCACCTGCGAGAGGAACCGGCACCGCTTGGCCATGCTCTCCACGAGGTGGACGTGGAAGCCCTCGCGTCCCTTGCCCAGGATCGCCAGCACCAGCCCCGGGAAGCCTGCCCCCGCGCCGAGGTCCGCCCAGGTCAGGGCGTCGGGCGCCAAGCGGAAGAGCTGGGCCGAGTCCCAGGCGTGGCGGTTCCAGAAGTCAGGGATCGTCGCGGGGCCCACGAGGTTCATCACCTCGTTGCCGGCGGCCAGCATCTCCAGGAAGCGCGTGAGGTCGGCGATCTGCTGTGGCGTCGCCTTGGCTTTCCTGGCGAAGATCGCTGCGTCCATGACCTTCGCTCCTCCCCCATCGGGCGAGGGGGACCCCGAAGGGGTGGAGGGGGTAATCCCCACCGGCAGTGACGGACCCCCTCCATCATCTTGCAGGTGGTCCCCCTCCCCCGGCGGGGGAGGAACGGGATTCTGAGAGCCCATCACGCCGCGTCGCGTCGGACGTGGGCGAGCAGCGCGGTCAGCGCGCCCGGTGTGACGCCCTCGATCCGGGCGGCCTGGCCCAGGGTCAGCGGCCGCACGGCGGCAAGCTTCTCCCGCACCTCGTTTGAAAGGCCGCCGATGGCCCCGTAGTCCAGCTCCGCCGGGAGGCGGAGGTTCTCGTCCTTGCGGAAGGCCTCGGCGTCGGCGGCCTGGCGATCGAGATAGCCGGCGTACGACGCGTCGATCTCGATCTGCTCGCGGGCCGCCGCGCTCCAGGCGCCGATCTGAGGCCAGATCCGGGCCAGATCGTCGAAGCCGATAGTGGGATAGGCCAGTAGCTCCACGACATTCCGCCGCTGCCCGTCGGCTTTCACCGGCAGGCCGGCCTTGGCGGCGGCGGCGGGCGTGAGGGTCAATTCGGCGGCTTGGGCGCGGGCGTGGGCGAGCTCGGCCTGTTTCACGTGAAACGCCTCGGTCCGCCGCGACCCGACGACCCCCAGGTCGATCCCCTTCCCGGTCAGCCGCTGGTCCGCGTTGTCGGCCCGCAGCGTCAGGCGGAATTCGGCCCGGCTGGTGAACATCCGATAGGGCTCGGTGACCCCCCGGGTGACCAGGTCGTCGATCAGCACGCCGATGTAGGCCTCGTCCCGCGCGAACTGGGCCGGCTCCGCGCCCGACGCGGCGCGGGCGGCGTTCAGGCCGGCGACCAAGCCTTGCGCGCCCGCCTCCTCGTAGCCGGTCGTGCCGTTGATCTGACCGGCGAGGTAGAGGGCCGGCAGCCGCTTGACCTCCAGCGTCGGGAACAGCTCACGCGGATCGACGTAGTCGTACTCGATGGCGTAGCCGTGCCGCTTTACCACCACCTGCTCCAGGCCGGGGATGGTGCGGAGGAACAGGTCCTGTGTGTCGGCGGAGACCGACGTCGAGATGCCGTTCGGATAGACGGTCGTGTCGTCCAGGCCTTCGGGCTCCAGGAAGATCTGGTGGCTGGTCTTGTCGGCGAACCGGACCACCTTGTCCTCGATCGACGGGCAGTAGCGCGGGCCCCTGCCCGACACCCGGCCGCCGTAGACAGCGCTCTCGGCCAGCCGCTCCGCGATGATCCGGTGGGTTTCTTCCGTCGTATAGGTGATACCGCACTGGACCTGCGGGGTGGTGATGGAGGCCGTCAAGAACGAGAACGGGATGGGCTCCGGGTCCGCGTCCTGCATCTCCAGCCGATCCCAGGCGATGGTCGAGCCATCTAGGCGCGCTGGCGTCCCCGTCTTCAGGCGGCCCATCTTCAGGCCCGAGGCGTAGAGGCGGTCCGACAGACCGATGGCGGGGGCGTCGCCGACCCGGCCCGCGGGGATGCGCTGCTCCCCCTGATGGATCATACCCTTCAAGAAGGTGCCGGTGGTCAGCACGACCCGCCCGGCCCGATACTCGGTCCCGCTCGCCCCGATGGCGCCGGCGACGACACCGCCCGCGAGGATGAGGTCCTCGACCGCCTCGGCGCGGATCTCCAGGTTCGGCGTCGCGGCCAGCTCGGCCTGCATCGCCTCGCGATAGAGCTTCCGGTCGATCTGGCTGCGCGGGCCGCGCACGGCTGCGCCCTTCGACCGGTTGAGCATCCGGAACTGGATGCCGGCCACGTCGGCGAGCCGGCCCATGACGCCGTCCAGGGCGTCGATCTCGCGGACCAAGTGCCCCTTCCCCAGGCCGCCGATGGCCGGGTTGCAGCTCATCTCGCCGATGGTCTCGAGCTTGTGGGTGAGCAACAGCGTCCGCGCGCCAAAGCGCGCCGAGGCGGCCGCCGCCTCGCAGCCGGCGTGTCCGCCGCCGATCACGATCACATCCCAGGTCATGGTCGCGGGGATATAGGCGAAACCCGCCCGCGTTTCACGTGAAACAAGTGCGGTTCCTTTCCCTTCCCTTCATCGGGACGGAGAGAGATCACTTCCCGATGCAGAAGGTCGAGAAGATGCGTCCGAGGACCAGTTCGGGGTCGATGCGGCCGGTGACGCGGTCCAGCGCCCGCGCGGCTAGCCGGACATCCTCGGCCGCGAGTTCCAGGTGTTCGTCCTGCGCCAGGGCGTGGCGCAAGCGGTCGGCCGCCTCGCTCAGCAGTTCCTGGTGCCGCAGTCGCGTCGCGGTCGGCGACTCCGCGCCCGCCAGGGCCGTGACGATGCGCTCCTCCAGGACCGAGCGGATCCAGGCGAGGTCGCTCGGCCCCTTTGCGGTGATCTCGGCCGTCGACAGGCCCAGCCGCTTCGCCTGCCCCGCCGCCCAGGCGCCCGCTGGCCCCACCGGCTTGTCGCGCTTCGTGATCAGACAGACGTCGCCGGGACGAAGCTCCATCGGGACCGAAGCAACCTCCTCGCCCGAGCCATCCACCAGCCACAGCCGCAGGTCCGCCGCCGCCGCCCAGGCGCGCGCCCGGCGTACGCCCTCGGCCTCGATCTCATCGCCCGTCTCGCGCAGGCCCGCGGTGTCGGCCAGAAGCGCTTTATACCCGGCCAGCACCATCGGCGCCTCGATGATGTCGCGCGTCGTGCCCGGCGTCGCCGTGACGATGGCCGCGTCGCGCCCGGCCAGCGCGTTGAGCAGCGTGCTCTTGCCGGCGTTCGGGGCGCCGATCAGGGCGATCCGATAACCCTCGCGGACCCGCTCGCCGCGTTCGGCGTCGGCGGCCGCCCCCTCTAGCTCAGTCACCAACCGCTCCAGCACCGGCCGCGCCCGCGCCGCCACATCCTGCGGCACCTCCTCGTCGGCGAAGTCGACTGCAGCCTCCAGCATGGCCAGGGCTTCGAGCAGCGCCTCGGACCAGCGCGCCTGCACGTCCGACAGCCGCCCGCCCAGTTGCTCCAGCGCCTGGCGGCGCTGGGCCTCAGTCTCGGCGTCGATCAGGTCCGCGACGCCCTCGGCCTGGGCCAAGTCCAGCTTGCCGTTCTCGAACGCCCGCCGCGTGAACTCACCCGGCTCGGCGAGCCGCAGACCCAGGCCGTGGAGAGCCTCGACAACAGCCGAAACCACCGCCGTCCCGCCGTGCACGTGAAACTCCGCGGCGTCCTCGCCCGTGTAGCTGGCGGGTCCATCGAACACGAGTACCAGCGCCTGGTCGATCTCCCGCCCGTCGCCGCCCCGCAGGGTCCGGAGGCTGGCGTGCCGCGCGCGCGGCGCCGCGCCGGTCAGCGCGCGGACAGCGTCCCTTGTCCCTGGCCCCGACAGCCGCACCACCGCGACGGCCGCCCGGCCCGCGGCCGTGGCCGGCGCGTAGATGGTGTCCGTCATTTCCGCGTCGTGGCGGCTTCCATGAACTTGCGGAACTGCTCCTGGGCGCCCGTCCCGAAGCTCATCCAGTTCTTCATGAACTCCTCGGGATTGAGCATGTTGATGTTTGCGTCGATCCGCTTGCTCATCTCGGTGACGAGATGCTCGTTCAGCGCACTCACATCCGGCAGACCCAGGAAGCGGCGGGCTTCTTCCGGCGAACAGTCCACCTCGATGGTCATCTTCATGACGTCTGGCCCTCTCTAAGCTCGCCACCATATGGGCTTGAGCCGCGCTTGTGCGCTAGTAGGGCTGCAGTTTCCAGATCAGAGGACGGACGATGGGCGAACGCATCAGCATCAAGACGCCGGACGGCGAGTTCTCGGCCTATGTGGCGCGCCCGAAGGCCGACAAGGCGCCGGCCGTCGTGGTCATCCAGGAGATCTTCGGCGTGAACCAGGTGATGCGCGACATCACCGACGGCCTGGCAGCGCAGGGCTACCTGGCCATCTGCCCCGACCTGTTCTGGCGCATCGAGCCCGGCATCGACATCACCGACAAGTCCGAGGCCGAGTGGAAGAGGGCGTTCGAGCTGTTCAACGCGTTCGACGTCGACGCCGGGGTGAAGGACATCCAGGCCACCATCAAAGCCGTCCGCACCGACGCCGGCTGCAACGGCAAGGTGGGCGCGGTCGGCTTCTGTCTGGGCGGGCAACTCGCCTTCCTGACGGCGACCCGCACCGACGTCGACGCCGCGGTCTCGTACTACGGCGTGGGGCTGGAGAACCGGGTGGCGGAGGCCGAGAAGCTGACCCGGCCGCTGATGCTGCACATCGCCGAGGAGGACCAGTTCGTGCCCAAGGAGGCGCAGGCCGTGATCGTGGCGGCGCTGAAGGATCATCCGCAGATCGAGATCCACACCTATCCCGGCCGCGACCACGCGTTCGCCCGCGAAGGCGGCGAGCACTACCACGACGGCGATGCGAAGCTGGCGGGCGGCCGCACCCTGCAGTTCTTCCAGCGGACGATCGGCTGATGCGCGCGGTCCGTTTCGAGAAGACCGGCGGGCCGGAGGTCCTGGAGCTGGTCGACGTCGACCTGCCGGAGCCGAAGCCCGGCCAAGCGCGAGTGCGGCACGAGGCGGTCGGGATCAACTTCATCGACACCTACCACCGGACCGGGCTGTACCCGGTGAAGCTGCCCTGCATCCCCGGCGGTGAGGCGGCGGGGGTCGTGGACGCGGTCGGCGAGGGTGTCACACGCGTGAAGGTGGGTGACCGGGTGGCCTACTCCGGCGGGTTCGGAGCCTACGCCGAGGCCAACGTCGTGGCGGCGGACCGGCTGGTGAAGCTGCCGGACGACATCGACGCCCGGACGGCGGCGGCCATCCTGCTCAAGGGCATGACCACCGAGGCGTTCATCCGGCGGACCTATCCGGTCAAGGCCGGGGAGACGGTGCTGGTCCACGCGGCGGTCGGCGGCGTCGGCCAGATCATGACGCAGTGGCTCAAGGCGATCGGCGCGACGGTCATCGCCACGGTCGGGTCCGAGGCCAAGGCGGCGAAGGCCCGCGAGCTGGGGGCGGACCATGTGATCCTCTACCGCGAGCAGGACGTAGCGGCCGAGGTGCGGCGGATCACCGGCGGCAAGGGCGTCCCGGTGGCCTACGACTCGGTGGGCAAGGACACGTTCGAGGGGACGCTGGGCAGTTTGGCGCGGCGGGGGTTGTTCGTCAGCTTCGGCAATGCCTCGGGTCCGGTCCCGCCGTTCGCGCCGGCGCGGCTGGCGCAGGGCGGGTCGCTGTACCTGACGCGGCCGACCCTGTTCGACTACATCGTCACGACCGAGGAGCTGGAGGCTTCGGCCGCCGCCCTGTTCGAGGCGGTGCGGTCGGGCAAGGTGAAGATCGAGATCGGGCAGACGTTCGGGCTCGACCAGGCGCGGCGGGCGCACGAGGCGCTGGAGGGTCGGGAGACCGTGGGTGCGAGCCTGCTGATCCCGTGACCCGGCCGTAGTTGGGAGTCGGTGAAGACCCCCTCCACCACTTCGTGGTCCCCCTCCCCCGACGGGGGAGGAACCCGGGCCGCGGGATGTTTCACGTGAAACAGTGAAGCTCGTAATACCGGTATGGCCGGCGGCGCTACCGGGCGGTCAGCCCGGCTGGAGAGGCCCCTCTCTCGCGCAGGGAACCGGACAACCACACGGCCGTGGCGGCTTAATTCGCCATACGGCCAATTTCGTTTTCCGGCCTTTGATTTGATTGAGCTTTTCCGGCCATGAAAGAGGGGCTCCGATCGCTCGGAGCCCCGATTTCGTTCGCGACGCCTGACCGGTCGGTCAGGTGTTCATCGACTGGAAGAAGTCGTCGTTGTTCTTGGATTGGCGCAGCTTGTCGAGCAGGAACTCGATCGCGTCCTGGGCGCCCATCGGGTTCAGGATGCGGCGCAGGATGTACGTCTTCTGCAGGTTGGTCTTCTCGGTGATCAGCTCTTCCTTCCGGGTGCCGGACTTCAGCACGTCGATGGCCGGATAGATGCGCTTGTCCGCGACCTTGCGGTCCAGGACGATTTCCGAGTTACCGGTGCCCTTGAACTCTTCGAAGATGACTTCGTCCATCCGCGAGCCGGTGTCGATCAGGGCCGTGGCGATGATCGTCAGCGAGCCGCCCTCCTCGATGTTCCGCGCGGCGCCGAAGAAGCGCTTCGGGCGCTGCAGGGCGTTGGCGTCGACACCACCGGTCAGCACCTTGCCCGACGACGGGACGACGGTGTTGTAGGCGCGGCCGAGGCGGGTGACCGAGTCCAGCAGGATCACGACGTCGCGCTTGTGCTCGACCAGGCGCTTGGCCTTTTCGATCACCATCTCCGCCACCTGGACGTGACGGGTCGCCGGCTCGTCGAAGGTGGAGGAGATGACCTCGCCCTTCACCGTACGCTGCATGTCCGTCACTTCTTCCGGGCGCTCGTCGATCAGGAGGACGATGAGGTAGCACTCGGGGTGGTTGGTCTCGATCGACTTGGCGATGTTCTGCAGCATCACCGTCTTGCCGACGCGCGGCGGGGCGGTGATCAGGCAGCGCTGGCCCTTGCCGAGCGGCGCGACGATGTCGATGACCCGGCCCGAGCGGTCCTTCAGGGTGGGATCGTCGATCTCCATCTTCAGGCGCTGGTCGGGGTATAGCGGGGTGAGGTTGTCGAACAGCACCTTGTGCCGGACGTTCTCGGGGCTCTCGAAATTGGTGAGGTCCACCTTCACGAGGGCGAAGTAGCGCTCGCCCTCGCGCGGGGCGCGGACCTCGCCGTCGACCGTGTCGCCGGTGCGCAGGCCGAACTTCCGGATCTGCGAGGGACTGACGTAGATGTCGTCCGGGCCCGGCAGGTAGTTGGCTTCCGGCGAGCGCAGGAAGCCGAAGCCGTCCTGCACAACTTCCAGGGTGCCCGAGCCGGAGATGGCGACGCCCTCGTCGGCCAACACCTTCAGGATCGCGAACATCATGTCCTGCTTGCGCATGGAGTTCGCGGATTCGATTTCGAGCTGCTCGGCGAAGGACAGCAGGTCGGCCGGCGACTTGTCCTTCAGCTCCTGCAGGCTCATGCGGGTGAGGCCCATGGCCGCGATGGCCTTGGAGGCCTGGGTCGGCTCGTCGGGCTCGTCCTCGCCGGCAGCCTCTTCGGCGCCGGTCTCCTCGCCCTCGGCCAGTTGCGGCTCCAGGGTGTCCGCCAGCGTGTCGGCTTCGGTTTCGGGGACGTCGTTGGTTTCGTCTGACATTGATTTCACTTTGGAGTTCGCGCGCTCACGGACGGAATCCGAGTGCGGGCGGGTTAGTCTGTGGACGCCCGTCTTGCTATCGGCAGGGCGTCGATTTCAGTTCGTCTGGGAGCCGGTCGTCGGCGCGATCCGCGCGCGGCCGGAGATAAGGCGGGGCGCGCCGGAGGCCGACGCGTAGATCGAGGGGAACCATGTCCGGCGCGCGGGGTCAAGTCGGCCGTCATTCCCCCCCCCCCGTTGGGGAGGTGTCGCGGGAGGCGGCGGAGGGGGTCTCCTCCACAGCCGTTGAGGACCCCCTCAGTCGGCTTCGCCGACAGCTCCCCCGGCGGGGAGCAACTCCTATGTAGGTCAGTGCTGGCCGAATTGAAGGGTGACGGCGAGGACCGCGACGGCGGCGGCCAGGAAGGGGAGTTCGTTGGTGGCCCGCCAGAACTTGGCGGACTTGGGCCGCTGGCCCGCGAGGAACTTCTTGTAGGACCCGGCCATGAAGCCGTGCCAGCCGGAGAGGAAGATCACCGCGGCAAGCTTCACCAGCATCCACGGCTGCAGGAGGAACGCCCAGCCCTCCTTGGCCGCGTAGACGTGCCAGAGGATCAGGCTGACGCCCAGGATCCAGACCAGGCTCATCGCCGGATTGATGATGATCTTCAGGAGCTTGCGCTCCCAGACCAGGAAGTGGGCGTCGAACTCGGTTCCGGGCGGCGCGGTCTCGGTGTGGTAGGCGAAGAGCCGGGGCAGGTACATCATGCCCGCCATCCAGGCGATAACGGCGATGATGTGCAGGCCGCGGAGCAGGTCGAACCAGTTCATGCCACCTTCTCCTCATGGCAGGCGCACTTGCCAAGCCCCAGCATGCACATCCAGGGCCCGTGCGGCGCGACGCCCGTCCGCGGCAGGGCCTCGACGACGGCCGCGGCCAGGTCCGAGATGAACGGCGCTTCGATGCCGGGCGTCCGCGCCCGCAGATAGACCGGCATTCCCAGCGACTTGGCCAGTTCGGCGTATTCGTGGTCGAGCTCGACCAGGGTCTCCACGTGCTCGGAGACGAAGGCGATGGGCGAGATCAGCACGCCCTTCCCCTCCGCGGCGGCTTCCCGGATGCAGTCGTCGGTGGAGGGACCCAGCCATTCCAGCCGCCCCACACGGCTCTGATAACAAACCCGGCGGTCGGCAAGTTCGGGGAGGTGATAGGCGATGGACGCGGCCGTCGCCTCGATCTGCGCCTGGTAGGGATCGCCGTCGTCCACGATGCGCTGCGGCAGGCCATGAGCGGAGAACAACAGGCGGATGTTGGTCGGGCTGCCGGCCGCTTCCCAGACCTTGCGGATCTCCGCGGCGTGCGCCTCCGCGAGCCCCGACGTCGTCGGGTAGCAGCAGACCGTGCGCGTGCGGCCCGGACCCTTGTAGGCCCGCGCCCAATCCTTCAGCGACGAGCCGGACGTGGTCGTCGAGTACTGCGGATAGAGGGGCAGCAGCACGATCTCGTCGGGCCCGAAGGCCGCCACCTGCTTCGCCGTCTCGTCGGCGAACGGCTTCCAGTAGCGCATGGCGATGAAGACGCGGGCGTCATGGCCGCGGGCCTTCAGCTCGGCCTCGAGCGCCTGGGCCTGGGCCTGGGTCTCGGGGAGCAGCGGCGAGCGGCCACCCATCAGCGCGTAGTTCGCCTGGGCGGGCTTGCTGCGCGTGGTGGAGATCAGCCAGGCGAGCGGAAGACGCGCGATCGCCGGCAACTGGATGATCGCCGGGTCGCGGAACAGGTTGAACAGGAACGGCCGGACGGCCTTCAGGCTGTCGGGTCCGCCCAGGTTGAAGAGGACGACGGCGAGACGGGACATCTATTCCTCCCCTTTGGGGGAGGTGGCGCGCAGCGCCGGAGGGGGTCCACTCAGAACGTCGTGGAGGACCCCCTCCACCACTTCGCGGTCCCCCTCCCCCGGTGGGGGAGGAACTGTCGCCATCACGGTACCCCTCATTGCGCGGCCATCGCGGGGACGGGCTTGCCGGTAACCCGCGAGACGACGCGGGCGATGTGGTCGATGGGCGTATCGGGCATGACGCCGTGGCCCAGGTTGAAGATGTACGGCCCCTGCCCCCACTGTTCGAGCAGGGTCTCGACGCGGGCGTCCAGCGCCGGCCCGCCGGTGAGCAGCAGCAGGTTGTCGAGCGCGCCCTGGATCGCCTTTCCACCCCCCTGGATCTTCCGGCCAAGCGCGGCGCTGGCCTGGGTGTCGAGGGCGACCGCCTGGACCGGCACTTCGGCGGCATAGCGCTCCACGAGGGCGCCGGCGCTGCGTGGAAAGCCAATGAAGGGCGTCTCGACACCGGCGGCGCGGACTTTCTCCACGATGCGGCGATGCGGACCGACCACGATCCGCTCGAAGACGTCCTCGGCCAGGTTGTCGGCCCAGCTCTCGAACAGCTTCAGCGCCTGGGCGCCCGACTTCGCCTGCATGACGAGGTAGCGCGCGGTGGCCTCGACCAGCACGTCGAGCAAGGCGTCGAGTTCCTCCGGATGGCGGTAGGCGTAGGCGCGGGCGGCCTCTCGCTGCGAACCGCGGCCTTCGAGCATGTAGGTCGCGACCGTCCACGGCGCGCCGGCGAACCCGATCAGCGCCCGCTCCGGCTCCAGCTCGGTGCGAACCCGGGAGAGCGTCTCGCCGATATTCGCCAGCCTGGCCGTCGAGCCGTCGATGGCGTCCTGCAGCGCACCGATCGGCGGGAGTTCGCCCAGCCGAGGCCCCTCGCCCGCCTCGAACCAGACGTCCTGGCCAAGGGCGAGCGGGATCAGCAGGATGTCGGCGAAGACGATGGCGGCATCCATCGGAAAGCGGCGCATCGGCTGAAGGGTCGCCTCGGCCGCCATCCCCGGGTCGAAGCAGAAGGCGATGAAGTCCTTCGCCCGGCTGCGCAGCTCCCGGTACTCGGGCAGCGACCGGCCCGCCTGGCGCATGAACCATACCGGCGGGCGGTCCAGGGTCTCTCCGGCAAGCACGCGGAGCAGGCGGGGCGTCTCGGTCGTCATGAGGGCGACTTAAAGCCTGACCGCCCGCAAGGCTCAAGGGTGAGCCTGGGCGCCCCGCCCTGCTCTTCCTCTCTTCAAAAAAGAAAGAGTCTTGAGAAGGCGATGGAAGGAGAGGTTGGGCCTGTCAGCGGCGTGGAAAACCTTGACGATCCTTTGACAATTGACCGGCCGCCCACAGTTCGTCCCAAGGCTGGCTGCGTGCGCCCACAGGCCTGTGAGTTGCGGGGAAAGCGCCCAGGCCCCCTGACGTTAATTAAGGATTCAGTAAGACCTGGGGGGAGAACGACGGGCGCCGACGCGGTTTTCGACCGGAGTCGACAGCTCGGCCGGAAACGGCGCCCGGCCCGCGCGGCCTGGGGGTTAAGAGATGGTTAACGGCCCGATTCATCCTCGTGATCCCACACGCCGTTCAGACGGCGGCTTTCGGCGCCCAGTTCTCCCCATCGCCGTCCAGCTTCGTTAAGAGTGAATCCACAAGAACCGTCCCCAGGCTTTTTTCCGGAGCGACCTTGCCGAACTCTCCGCCGCCGCGCCTCGCGACCTACTTCCACGTCCACCTGGTGTCGGATTCCACGGGCGAGACCCTGAACGCCATGGCGCGCGCCGTGTGCGCCCGGTTCGAGAACGTCCTGCCGATCGAGCACATCTATGCCCTGGTGCGATCCCAGCGGCAGTTGGACCGGGCGCTGGGGGACATCGAGGAAGCGCCAGGGATCGTCCTGCACACCATCGTCGACGAAAAGCTGCGCGAGGCGCTGGAGGAAGGCTGCCGCCGGATGGACATGCCCTGCCTGCCGGCGCTGGACCCGCTGGTCTCGGCGATGCAGCGCTACCTGGGCGCGGCGACCACCAGCCGGGTGGGCGCGCACCTGCGGCTGGACAACGACTATTTCAACCGCATGGACGCCCTGAACTACGCCATCGGGCACGACGACGGCCAAGGCGGCCAGGACCTGGACCAGGCCGACGTAGTGCTGCTGGGCGTCTCGCGGACCAGCAAGACACCGACATGCATCTACCTGGCGCACCGGGGGGTGCGGGCGGCGAACGTGCCGCTGGTGCCGGGACGGCCGCTACCCGAGAAGCTGTTCCAGCTCCACAACGCCCTGATCGTCGGCCTGCTGATCTCGCCCGACCGGCTGATCCAGATCCGTCGCAACCGCCTGCTCAGCCTGAACGAAAACCGGGAGTCGAGCTACATCGACACCGACGCCGTGCGCGAGGAGATCATCGCCGCGCGCCGGCTCTATGAACGCCATGGCTGGCCAACCATCGACGTCACCCGCCGGTCGGTGGAGGAGACGGCGGCCGCGGTGCTGAACCTGCTGTCCCGCGGCCACGGCCAGGTCGAGGTTCTGGGATGACGATCGTCCTGGCTTCGAAGAGCGCGGCGCGGCGCGCGGTGCTGGACGGCGCCGGCGTGGCCTATGAGGCCACCGTCGCCGGGGTGGACGAGGACGCGGCGAAGGCCTCCCTGCTGGCCGAGGGTCACGGCCCGCGCGAGGTGGCGGACGCGCTGGCCGAGCTGAAGGCGATCCGGGTGTCGCGGGGCCGGCCGGGCCTGGTGATCGGTTCGGACCAGACGCTGGACCTGGACGGGCGGCTCTACGACAAGGCGCCCGACCTGGCGGCCGCCCGCGAGCGGCTCCAGCTCCTGCGCGGCAAGACGCACCGGCTGCACTCGGCGGTGGTGGTGGCGAAGGATGGGACGCCGATCTGGCGCGAGATCGTCACCGCCAGCCTGACGATGCGCGACTTCTCGGACGCCTTCCTGGACGACTACCTGGCGACCGAGGGCCCGCACGCCCTGGGCTCGGTCGGGTGCTACCGGCTGGAAGGACCCGGCGCGCAGCTCTTCTCGGCCATCGAGGGGGACTATTTCGCGATCCTGGGACTGCCGCTGATGGGGCTGATGGACCTCTTGCGGCGGCACGGGGAGCTGAAGGCGTGATCACGGCGCGGACCATCGTGGCCGGCGTGGTGGGGCGGCCCATCGTCCATTCCCTTTCGCCGGTGCTGCACAATGCGTGGCTGGCGGCCGCCGGCATCGACGGGGTCTATGTGGCCCTGGCGCCGAGCGCCGACAGTTTCGCCGCCTTCGTGGAGGGCCAGCGGGGCGGCGGGGCGATCCGCGGGGTCAATGTGACGGTGCCCTACAAGGAAGCTGCGCTGGCGGCGGCGGACGAGGCCAGCGCACGGGCGCGGCTGGCCGGGGCGGCGAACCTCCTGGTGTTCGACACCGACGGGAAGATCCGCGCCGACAACACCGACGGCGTCGGCCTGCTGGGCGCGTTCGAGGCCCAGGCGCCGGGGTTCGACCCGGCCGCCGGGCCGGTGGCGGTGCTGGGCGCCGGCGGCG
>NZ_JANINU010000334.1 GCF_024508875.1 Phenylobacterium sp. | reverse complement strand
CCTACTTCAGGTGCGCCGCCAGGTGCTTGTTCATCTCGAACATGCTGACCTTGTCCTTGCCGCCGAAGATCGGCTTCAGCTTGGCGTCGGCCAGGATCTCGCGCTTGTTCGCGGGATTCTGCAGGTTGTTCTTCTTGATGTAGTCCCAGATCTTCGACACGGTTTCGCCGCGCGAGAGCTGCGCCGAGCCCACGACAGCGGCCAGTTCGGCGGAGGGCGTCAGCGGCTTTTGCAGGGCGTTCGTGTTCTTACCAGTGGCCATGGGCTCCCCCAGCTAGATGAGTTGGAGCGACGTCCCGGCGGGGGTCGCCGAGACCGAGTCGCTTGAGACATCCTAGCGCGGCCCTCGCGCCGCGCCACAGAAGATGCGTCACATCAGTCGTCTAGGGGTTGAGCGCCCGGAGACCCACGTTCGTTCCATCGGCCGTCTCGGCCCCCGGACTGGCCAGGCCGCGGGCGAAGAAGTCGAGCAGATCGGGCCAATGCGGCTCGCCCCCGCAGATTTCGACGTCGAACAGCACGCCCGAGAGGTTGAGCGCCGCCTCCAGCGCCCCTGCCCGCCCAGGAACGTCGCCCACCAAGTAGCCGATCCGGACGATCCCGTTGATTTTCTGCGCGATTTCAATCGCGGAGCGAGGCGAGAATCCACGCCCGCCATAGGCCGCGACCGCTGCAATCCGCTCCGCCCGGCTGGCGGCAAGGCCCAGCCCGAGGTCGGCCCCACCCCCGAAACCGAGGATCCCGACCCGGGCGTCGTCCACCCGGCGCTCGTCGGCGAGATGGTCCAGGCTGGCGGCCGCGGCTTCGCGCCGGTCGTCGGCCGACAAGCCCGAAAGGTGCGGCGCGAGCACAAAATAGTTGTGGGCAGATAGCCGCCTGGCCCACGATTCCAGCCCCAGAACCGGCCGATTGCGTCCGGTAAGCAATAGAATCGGGGCCTTGCGCCCTGGCGTGTCTGGACAGGCGACGAAGGCGTCGAGGGCGCCATCGTCCAGTTCGAGCTCGATGTGGGCTTCCGGCATGACCTCACCTTATTCCTATCGTTTGAATAGGAATAAGGTGATTGTCTGGGGCGGTCGTGAGTTTCCCTGGAAGGGCTCAGTCGCCGTCCAGCTCGACGGTCACCTTGGCCGAGAGCCCGGGCCGCAGCCGCGCGACCTCCGGCTGGCCGGGGTCGAAACGCAGGCGGACCGGCACACGCTGGACGATCTTGGTGAAATTGCCGACCCCCGGCTCGAACGGCAGCAGGGCGAACTCGGCGCCCGTGCCCGGAGCGAAGCTCTCCACGTGGGCCTTCAGTGTCACGCCGGGCAGAGCGTCGACCTTCACCTTGGCGGCTTGGCCGTTCAGCATCCGGGCGGTCTGGGTCTCCTTGAAGTTGGCGGTGACGTAGAGCCGGTCCAGCGGATTGACGACCAGCAGGCGCGACCCCGGCTGGACGTAGTCGCCGATGTTGGCCTGGCGGTCGCCGACCACGCCGGCGATCGGCGCGCGGATGTCCACATGCTGCTGGTCCTGGCGGGCGAGCTCCAGAGCGGCGGCGGCCTTTTGGCGCTGCGCCTTGGCCTGGGCGACGGCGGCCAGCAGCTCGCCGCGACGACTGGCGGTCACGCCGGCCTGGCTGCGGCTGACGGCGAGGCTCGCACGGGTCTTCTCCGCCGCCGCTGCGGCCGCCACGGCCTGGGTTTGGATGCGGTCGGCGTCGCGCCGTGGCGCATAGCCGGTCTTCAGCAACGCAGCGTAGCGGTCCCAGTCGGCCTTGGCGCGCACGGCCTCGGCGTCGGCGGCGCGGATGCCGGTTTCGGCTTCGCGCACCTCGGCCACGGCCATGGCCTCCTCCGAGCCCAGGCGGACCAGGGCGGCCTCCGCGGCGGCCACCGATGCGTCCGCGGCGGCGAGATCGCCTTCCGCCGCGGAGACACGCGCCGCGTATTCCTCGGGATCCAGCCGCACCAGCACCTCGCCAGCCTTCACCGGCTGGTTGTCGGCCACCAGCACCTCGGCGACATGGCCGCGGACGCGGGGCGCCACGATGGTGACGTCGGTCTTCACATAGGCGTTGTCGGTGACGGCCGTGCCCCCGGCCGCGTGGATATAGGCGTATCCGCCCCCGCCCACGACCAGGGCCGCGCCCAGCATCAGCACGCCCCGGGGCGGCAATTTGCGCCTGGGCTTCACGGGCTCGCCCGCGGTGACGGCTTCCATCTTCATCTGTCGAAGACCAGCAGCGTGGAGGTGGCGGTGGCGTAGAGGCGACCCTGAGCGTCGGTCAGGCGGCCCTCGGCGAAGGCGGCGCGGCGACCGGCTTGAACCACTTTGCCCTCGGCGCGAACCGGACCGGTGTCCTTAGTCATGGCGCGGTGGTAGGCGACCTTGAGTTCCAGCGTCGTATAGCCCTGCCCCGCCTTCAGCACCGAATGGACGGCGCAGCCCACGGCCGAGTCCAGCAGGGTGGCCGCGTAGCCGCCATGCACCGTACCGATGGGGTTGTAGACGCTCTCGTCGGGATGGCCGCCGAAGACGACCCTCCCCTCCTCGATCTCGATGACCGTGAAGCCCATGGTCTTGCCGATGCCCGGGGCGCGCTCGGGCCGGTTCGGGTCGAAGGCGGCTCGGAGCTGCTCCAGGCCGGTCATCTCGGCGGGCGGCGTGACGGCGTTCATTGGACGATCCCCATGCGGAGTTTCAGGCTGCGCCGGGCGTCGGCCAGCAATTGGTCGGCTGCGGCGCCGTCGGAGATGGCGCGCGAAAGCGAGACGGCGCCGGCCATCTCGGCCAGCAGGGAGGCTGCGAGGCCTTTGCGTTCGTCGGGAAGCCAGCGGGTGAGCCGCCCGATCAGCGCCTGCACGCCGCGCTCGTAGGCCTCGCGCACGGGCTGTCCCTGGCGTGGCAGTTCGCTGGAGAGCGTGGCGATCGGGCAGCCGCGCTCCGGATGGTCGCGGTGTTCGCGCGTCACATAGAGGTCGACGAAGGTGGAAAGCGCCTCGCGCCCGTCCATGCCCCCGGTCAGCCTTTCGAAACGCCGGCCGCTCTGGCCGAACGCCTCGTCGATGGCGGCGGCGACCAGGGCCTCCTTGTTCGGGAAGTGGGCGTAGAAGCCCCCGTGGGTCAGGCCGACCTCGGCCATGATCTCGGCCACACCGACCCCGTCGGGCCCCTTGGCGCGCACCGCCTTCGCAGCGGCCTTCAGCACCTTCTTCCGCGTCTCTTCCTTGTGCGTGTCGCTATAGCGCATGGCGATGCCCGCATTTATATGATGCACATCATATTAGAGGCGAACCGCCGGAGCGCAAGGACATGACCGTCGCACCCGCCACCGCAGGCGCCCTGCCCGCCGGTCCCGCCGCCCTTCCTGAGCGGCGCAAGCTGCTGATCTTCGCGATCATGGCGTTCGGCCAATTCATGGCCCTGCTCGACATCCAGATCGTGGCCGCGTCGCTGAACTCGATCCAGGCCGGCCTCAACGCCGGGCCCGACGAGATCGCCTGGGTGCAGACCGCCTACCTGATGGCCGAGATCGTGATGATCCCGCTGGCGGCCTTCCTTTCGCAGGCCCTTTCGACCCGCTGGCTGTTCACCCTGTCGGCCGGCCTCTTCACGCTCTCCAGCCTGATGTGCGGCTTGGCCTGGGACATCAATTCGATGATCGCCTTCCGGGCCATCCAGGGGTTCACGGGCGGCGCGATGGTGCCGCTCGTCTTCGCCACCGGCTTCGCCATGTTCGAGGGGCCGAAGCGCGCCGCCGTCCCGGCGATCCTGGGCATGGTGTCGACCCTGGCCCCCACGCTCGGCCCCAGCGTCGGCGGGCTGATCACCGAGTACTACGACTGGCGCTGGCTGTTCTTCATGAACATCGTGCCGGGGATCGCCGTCACGGTCCTCTTCCCCCTGCTCGGCAAGGTGGACGAGGGCAAGCCAGACATGCTGCGCCGGATCGACTGGCTGCACGTGGCGTCGCTGGCGGTCTTCCTCGGCGGCCTGCAATACGTGCTGGAGGAAGGCCCGCGGCACGAGTGGTTCAACGACGAGGCGGTTGTGACCGCCGCGTGGTTCTCGTTCGTCGGCGCGGCTGTCTTCTTCGAGCGGACCTTCTTCTCGACCATGCCGGTGGTGAAGCTGACACCGTTCAAGCGGCCGACGTTCGTGATGGCCTGCGTACTGAATCTCGTGATCGGCTTCGGGCTCTATGCCGCCACCTATCTTACCCCGGTCTACCTGGGGCGGGTGCGCGAGTTCTCCAGCCTGCAGATCGGCACGACCGTCTTCGTCACCGGCATCGCCATGACGATTACGGCCCCGATCGCCGCACGCCTCTCGACCAAGGTCGACGGGCGCTACGTGATCGCCGTGGGCTTCGCGATGTTCGCCTGCTCGCTGTGGATGTTCAGCCACGTCACCTCGGACTGGGGGTTCTGGGAGCTGTTCTGGCCACAGGTGATGCGGGGCCTGGCCATGCTGCTGTGCATCGTGCCGGCTGTGGGCATGGCGCTGAACGGTGTGCCGCCGGAGCAACTGCGCTACGCCTCGGGCCTGTTCAACCTGATGCGCAACCTGGGCGGGGCCATCGGCATCGCGGTCGTGAACACCTGGCTGATCGACTTCACCCGGGAACACGCTTCCCGCCTCTCGGCTGCCATGGGCGAGACGCCGGACAAGGCGCTGGGGGCCATGCAGGGCCTCGGCCAGATGGCGGCGCAGTGGACGCCGGACGGAGCGCGAGCCCTGCAGATGGCCCAGGGCGTCATGGGCCGCATCGTGGGCCGCGAGGCGGCCACCCTGGCGTTCGCGGACACCTACATGCTGATGGCCCTGCTGTTCGCCGCGGCCCTGCTGATCGTCCCGTTCGCCAAGCCGGCCCCGGTCGACGGAGCCACGCCGCCCGCGGACCATTGAGGCCAGACGCACTCTGCGCCAAGCTTCGCGGAGAATCCCATTCTCCTAGCAGCGAGCTACGCATGGACATCGTTCTCGACGCCATCGACCGGCGCATCCTGCGCGAGCTGCAGAAGGACGCCACCATCGCCATCGCCGACCTGGCGCAGCTCGTGGGCCTGTCGCAGACGCCGTGCTGGAAGCGGATCAAGCGGCTCACCGACGCGGGCATCGTCACGGGCCGGGTCGCCCTGCTGGATCGAAACAAGCTGGACCTGGGCCTGGTCGTGTTCGTCTCGGTGCGCACCAACCGCCACGACCAGGACTGGCTGGACACCTTCGCCAGCGCCGCATCGGCCATGCCCGAGGTGGTCGAGTTCTATCGGCTGTCGGGCGACACCGACTACCTGCTGAAGGTCGTGGTGCGCGACATCGCCGCATACGACGCCTTCTACAAGAAGCTGATCGCCGCCGTGCCGCTCTCGGATGTGAGCTCGGCGTTCGCCATGGAGCAGATCAAGTCCACCACCGCCCTGCCGATCTGACCCGCCCGAGGGTGGCTTTCCCATCGCCTCCGCGGTAGCAGACCGCCGCCATGATCCGCCTCGACAACATCTCCAAGCAGAACGGCCACCAGATCCTGTTCATCGAAGCCTCGATGGGCGTGCAGAAGGGCGAAAAGGTCGGGCTGGTCGGCCCCAACGGCGCCGGCAAGACGACACTGTTCCGCATGATCACCGGACAGGAGCAGCCCGACGACGGGCTTGTCGTGATCGATCCCGGCATGACCATCGGCTATTTCAGCCAGGACGTCGGCGAGATGTCGGGCCAGAGCGCCGTCGCCGCAGTGATGGATGGCGTCGGTCCCGTCAGCGCGCTGGCCACTGAAATGGCCAGCCTCGAGGCGGCCATGGTCGATCCGGACCGGGCCGACGAGTTGGACGCCATCATGGAACGCTATGGCGACCTGCAGCATCAGTTCGAGGAGCTGGACGGCTATGCGCTGGACGCCCGCGCGCGCGAGGTGCTGGCGGGCCTGAGCTTCAGCCAGGAGCGCATGGACGGCGACGTCGGCCTGCTGTCAGGGGGCTGGAAGATGCGCGTGGCGCTCGCCCGCATCCTGCTGATGCGGCCCGACGGCATGCTGCTGGACGAACCCAGCAACCACCTCGACCTGGAAAGCCTGATCTGGCTCGAGGCCTTCCTCAAGAACTACGACGGCGCCCTGCTCATGACGTCGCACGACCGCGCGTTCATGAACCGCATCATCGGCAAGGTGGTGGAGATCGACGGCGGCGAGTTGGTCACCTACTCGGGCGATCTCGATTTCTACGACCAGCAGCGCGTGCTGGGCGAACAGCAGCGCCAGGCGCAGTACGAGCGCCAGCAGGCGATGCTGGCCAAGGAGATCAAGTTCATCGAGAAGTTCAAGGCGCGCGCCAGCCACGCCGCCCAGGTCCAGAGCCGGGTCAAGAAGCTCGACAAGATCGAACGCGTCGAGGCGCCGCGCCGGCGCCAGTCGGTCCAGTTCGAGTTCCAGAGCCCGCCCCGGTCGGGCGACGACGTGGTCAGCCTGCGCAAGGTCCACAAGGGCTACGGCGCCCAGCCGATCTATGCGGACCTCGATTTCCTGGTGCGCCGCAAGGAGCGCTGGTGCGTGCTGGGGGCCAACGGCGCCGGCAAGTCGACGCTGTTGAAGCTGGTGGCGGGCGCGACCACACCCGACCACGGCAGCGTCAACATCGGGGCCAGCGTGAAGATGGGCTATTTCGCCCAGCACTCCATGGATCTGCTGGACGGCGAAGAGACCATCTTCGAATCCCTGGAGAGCTCGTTCCCGCAGGCGGGCCAGGGCCAGTTGCGCACCCTAGCGGGGTGCTTCGGCTTCTCCGGCGACGATGTCGAGAAGCCCTGCCGGGTCCTGTCGGGCGGTGAGAAGGCCCGGCTGGTCATGGCAAAGATGCTGTTCGATCCGCCGAACCTGCTGGTGCTCGACGAGCCGACCAACCACCTCGACATGGCGACCAAGGAGATGCTGGTCGCGGCCCTGGCGGACTTCGAAGGCACCATGCTGTTCGTCTCGCACGATCGCCATTTCCTGGCGGCCCTGTCGAACCGCGTGCTGGAGCTGACGCCGGAGGGCGTGCATCAGTACGGCGGCGGCTATTCGGAGTACGTCGCCCGCACCGGCCAGGAGGCGCCCGGGCTGCACCCCGGAGGCTAGCGGCGTCGGCTCCCAAACGGCTGCTCACCGTTTGACATAACCCAACGGCAGTAGGCCAAGTTCGTCCCAACGAACAAAAGCTTGTTGGGAGGCGTATCGACCATGGCCTGGACCATTGCGGACGTGTGGGAGGCCATTGCCGCCGCGCAGCCGGATCATCCCGCCCAGATCCAGGGCGAGCGCCGGCTGAGCTGGAGCCAGTTCGACGCCCGCGCCGACGCCCTGGCCTCGCACTTCATCGCCCAGGGACTGAGCCACCAGGCCAAGGTGGCGGGCTACCTCTTCAACGGGCCGGAATACCTCGAGACCTACTTCGCGGCGTTCAAGGGCGGCTTCGCCCCGGTGAACACCAACTACCGCTACGGTCCCGAGGAGGTGAGCTACCTTTTCGATAACGCCGACGCCGAGGCGGTCGTCTTCCACGCCGGCTTCACGCCGCTGCTGGAACAGATCCGCCCGCGCCTGCCCAAGGTGAAGGCCTGGGTGGCGGTTGCGGAGCCTGGTCATCCCGTTCCGGCCTGGGCCGCCGATTACGACGCCATCGTCGGCAAGGCCCCCGCGCAACGGCCCGTCAAGGCGCCGTGGGGCCGGTCCGGCGACGACCTGCTGCTGCTCTACACCGGCGGCACCACCGGCATGCCAAAGGGCGTGATGTGGCGCCAGGACGACCTGTTCCAGGTGCTGGGCGCCGGCGGCAACGCGGCTCTCGGCATCCCTCCCGCCACATCGATCCCCGAACTGATCGAGCGCATCCAGGGCCCCGAGCATCTGCGCGCCACGATGATCGTCGCCGCGCCGCTGATGCACGGCACCGGCCAATTCTCGGCCTTCATCTCTCTGAACGGCGGCGGCACGGTGTGCGAGCTGCCGTCGCGCAAGTTCGACGCCATCGAGCTGTGGAACGAGGCCGAGCGGCTGAAGGCCACCAACATCGTCCTGGTGGGCCTGGCCTTCTCCACGCCGATGCTGGAGGCGCTGGAGGCCAACCCCGGCCGCTGGGACCTGTCCAGCGTCCGCTCGATGAGCTCGTCCGGCTCGATGTGGAGCCAGGAGAACAAGCGCGGCCTGCTGAGCCACATCCCCCAGGCGCTGATCGCCGACAGCTTCGGCTCGTCGGAGGCGGTGGGCCTCGGCGCTTCAGCCTCGGCCGCGGGGATGGAAGCGCAGACGGCGGCCTTCATGCTGGGCCCGAACACCGGCGTCTTCACCGAGGACGGACGGCGCGTCGAGCCGGGCTCGGGCGAGCAAGGCCTCGTGGCCGTCTCGGGCTTCCTGCCCATGGGCTACTACAAGGACGAGGAGAAGAGCGCGAAGACCTTCCGGATCATGGAGGGCGTGCGCTGGAGCGTGCCGGGCGACTGGGCCGAGGTGAACACCGACGGCACGCTGAAGCTGCTGGGCCGAGGCTCGGTCTGCATCAACACCGGCGGCGAGAAGGTCTTCCCCGAGGAGGTCGAGGAGGCGCTGAAGCGCCACGCCAGCGTGCGCGATGCCGTGGTGGTCGGCGTGCCAGACCCGCGCTTCGGGGAGCGGATCTGCGCCGTGGTCGAACCCGAGGCCGGCGTCCAGCCGACGCTGGCCGAGCTGTCGGCCCACGTCCATAGCCAGCTCGCCGGCTACAAGGCCCCGCGTGAGCTGGTGGTGGTCGACACCATCGGCCGCGCCCCCAATGGCAAGGTCGACTATAAGGCGATCAAGGAGCACGCCCTGAAGACACTGGGCGCGCCCGCCTAGCTTCGGTAGCTAGCGCTTTGGCCGGGGTTCTTTCGAAAGACGGGTGACCAGTACCGCGGTGCGCTTGGCCTGGCGGTCGAGGCTCTTGAGATCCGCCGTTTCGCCGGGCGCATGGCTCCCCTCGCCGGCCATGCCCATGCCGACCAGGCCGTCGACGAAGGCCACGAAGGAGATGTCGCCAGCCCCGCGGTCGGCGGGGTCGCCGGCCGGCATCTGCGGCAGGCCCAGGTCGGCGTTGACCTCGTTCAGCTTGGCCAGCAGCGCCTTGTTGCCCTCGCTGGGCGCCATGGGCGGATAGCCGTCGTCCGAGAATTCGATCTGTGCGTCGGTCTTGTCGAGATGTCGGCCGACGATGGACTGCATCTTCGCCCGCACGCGCGCTTCCTGCTCATTGGACAGGGTGCGGATGTCGCCGCGGGCGATGGCGGTGGCCGCGATCACGTTCGGCTTGCCGCTGGCCTGCCCGCCCGTGTCGCCCGCGTTGAGCTCGGCCTGGGAGCCGCCCAGGATCATGCCGACGTTGTAGGTCAGATTGGGCTCCGGCAGCTCGCGCCGGAACTCGTCGACGATCCGCGCCAGCTCATAGATGGCGCCGCAGCCGACGGAGGGCTTGCACACCCCCGAGGAGTGACCGGATTTCGCGGAAGCCCTGATCGTCCAGGAGGTCGACGAGCGGCGGGCGATCGAGCCGACGTCCTGCCCATTGCGACGCGACAGGCCCTCGAAATCCAAGGCCACGTCCGCCGCTTTGCCAGCCGCAATGAGATCGGCGCGGGCCGCCGCCAGCGGCTCGCCGGGCTTCTCTTCGTCGCCGGTCAGCACCACGGTGATGTCGGCGTTCTTCAGCGTGCCCGCGGCCTGCATGGCGCGCAGGGCCGCCACGATGACGACGTCCCCGCCCTTCATGTCACCGACGCCCGGCCCCTCGACGATGTCGCCGTCCCGCTTCCAGCCCTGGAAGGGGCTGTCAGGCTCGAAGACCGTGTCCAGATGGCCGATCAGCAGGATGCGCTTGCCCTTGCCGCTGCCCTTGTGGGTCGCGACGAGATGGCCCGCGCGGCCAACCTTGGCCATCGGGATCCACGTCACCTGGAAGCCGAGCTGCTCGAACTCGGGGCGCAGCATCTGGCCCACCCGCTCCACGCCAGCGAGGTTCATGGTGCCGGAATTCACCCGCACCAGGTCCTCGAGCAGCTTGATGTTGCGGGCGCTGTCGGCCTCGACGGCCGCCACCATTCGCCGCTCGGTCGCGTCCTTGGGCGCAGCCAGGACCGGAGTCGCGACGGCGACCGCGGCCGCGGCGGCGAGGAGAACGCGAACGCTCACGGGGATCAGCCGGGCTGGCTGCGGAGACTGCGGACGAACTCGACCAGGGCCGAGCGCGACACGCCACGGGGCAGACCGGCGTAGGCCTTGAGCAGTTCCAGAGCGCCGGGCTCGGCCAGCAGCGCCGCGACCTCGTCGACCGCGCCGCTATGGACGGAAGCTTCGCCAAACATCTCGGCCACCGGCACGCCCAGGGTCTTGGCGATGCGCGTGAGCATGGAGGCGCTGACGCGGTTGGCCCCGCGCTCGTACTTCTGAATCTGTTGGAAAGTGACGCCGGCGGCTTCCGCCAGCGCCTGTTGCGACAAGCCCCTTACCTTGCGCAACAGACGGATTCGCGCGCCGACGGCGACGTCTACGGGGTCGGCGACCGCCTCGGGTCTGTTGGCCATCTTGTTTTCGGATCTCCTAGATGCTTCGAGCTCTACCTTGCCCGACTGGCCGCGTCATCGGCCGGAGGAACAAGGTTATCTTGCGGCGGGGGAGTGTCCGAGATGCAATAGCAGGCCTCGGCGATCACGATGCCCAAGGCCCGCCGCAGGGGGCCGAACGCCGGCACATCGCGCTCAATCTGGATCAACTCTTCTTCGTATGGGGCCAGAAGCTCGACAAGGTTCTGGGCAAGAAGCCTGCCGCGTTCCGTGTCTTGAATCATATGAACCCCTTTTCCGCGAACCTCTGCCATCAAACAGGGGAATGCAAGCAACCGCAGCGGGCGGTTGGCATAACAGCGATCATGCGTCGCAGGTGTGGGGAACCCTCGCGGAAATGGGGGGTTAGTCGCCTCCGATGGGACATCCACACCGAAGCGACGGAGCCGAGCGAGCCTGTGAGATCGTGGATTTCGACGAGGCCATGTTCGACGCGTGCACACCGGAAAAGCGGCACGACCTCCTGATGGAGGCCCGTCTGCTGGCCGGCGTCTTCGCCCCCGGCGGCGACGGGCCAGCGCTCACCCGCATGGCCGGGCAACTCTCGGCTGGAGAGCGTGACAGCGAGATCAGCCGGGCCCAGGCGCGACTCCTTGCCGCAGCCCTCAAGCGGCTCGCGCGCGACGCCGCGGACGGCTAGCCGGCCGTCGCCGTCGCCCGGCGCTTCTTGCGCGCCGGCCGATCCAGGAGCTTCCGCAAGGTCGCAGCGAGCGCAGCCGCTTCGTACGGTTTGTCCAGCAGCGGGAACTCCCGGCCGTCGATCACCCGGTTCTCGCCCACGAACCCGGACGTCAGCAGCACCTGCAGGCCAGGCCGCAGCTCGCGGGCCGCCCGCGCCAGGGTGAGGCCGTTCACGCCCCCCGGCATCACCACGTCCGTGAACAGCAGATCGACGTCGGCCTTCCCGCGGAGCACCTCGAGCGCTTCGCCGGCGTTCGTGGCCGTCGTCACCTGGTATCCGAGGCCCGTCAGCACATCGAGCGTCAGGGCCAGCACGGTCGGGTCGTCTTCGACCAGGAGAATGCGCTCGGCCCCGCCCACCACCTCGCCCGCGGGCCGGTCGCGCCGGGGCGCCTCCGCCTCGGCCCCGCTCGCGGGCAGGAGCAGACGGAAGAGAGTGCCCTCGCCCGGCGCGCTCTCCAGGTGGACCTCGCCATCGGACTGCCGGACGAAGCCGTAGACCTGGCTGAGGCCGAGACCGGACCCCTTGCCGACGTCCTTGGTGGTGAAGAACGGCTCGAAAACCCGGGCGCGCACGTCCTCGTCCATGCCGGTGCCGGTGTCCGTCACCTCTATGGCCACATAGCCCAGCGGCGCCGGGCCCACCTCGCGCCGCGTGGCGATCCGCAACCGCCCACCTTCGGGCATCGCATCGCGCGCGTTGACCGCCAAGTTGAGCAGCGCGGTCTCGAGCTGCGTCGGATCGACGTGGGTGTTCAGGGCCTCGGGCGGCAGGTCCAGGTCCACGGTCACCGCCTCGCCCACGGCCTGCCGGATCAGCGGCGCGAATTCGCGGATCAGGCGGTTCACGTCGAGCGTCACGGGCGTCAGGTGCTGACGGCGGGAAAAGGCGAGCAACTGGCCGGTCAGGTCGCGCCCCCGCTCTGCAGCCTGCCGCACGGCCTCGATACGCCGCATGCGCCGCTCGTCTTCCTCCTTACGGGTGGCCAGCATGTCGATGTTGCCGAGAACGACGGTCAGCAGGTTGTTGAAGTCGTGGGCGACGCCCCCGGTCAACTGCCCCACGGCCTCCATCTTGCGCGCCTGCGCGAGTTGCTCCTCCAGGCTACGGCGATCGGTGGCGTCGAGAATCACGCCGAAGATCTCGCGCGCGTCGCCATCGACGCTGGGGGCCACCACGCCCTGGTCCTGCAGCACCCGGTACTGGCCATCCGCGCACAGCCACCGGAACTCGGCGCTGTAGTGACCTGTGCGGGCCGCGGTGCTCACCCGCTCGACGTAGATGGCCAGATCTTCGGGATGGATGCGGCTCGCGCCGAAGTCCGGCTCGGAAGTGAACCGATGTGCCGGAAAGCCGGTGATCTGCTCCACGCTGTCCGAGATGAACTGCGGCGCGAACGGGGGTTCGATCGAGCGCGAATGGAAGACGATCGGCAGCGCCTTCAGGATCGCCTCCTGCTGGGCTTCGGTGCGGCGCAAGGCGCGCTCGGTGATCGCCTTCTCGGCCTTCACCCGCGCGTGCTCGTCCAGCAGCCACTGCTGGTAGGCCGACTGGCGCTCGACCTCCTTGGTCTTCAGGTAGAGGTCGACGAAGACCTGCACCTTGGCCTTCAGGATGAAGGGGTCGATCGGCTTGAACACCACGTCGACGGCGCCCGCCGAGTAGGCCTGGAATACGTGGGCCTCGTCACGGAAGATCGCGGTGAGAAAGACGATCGGCGTATGCTGGTTGCGCTTGCGCGAGCGCACCAGGGCGGCGGTCTCGTAGCCGTCCATCCCCGGCATGTGCAGGTCAAGGAGGATCAGCGCGAACTCCTCGGAGAGGAGCCGCTTCAGGGCCTCCTCGCCCGAGCGCGCGACCACCAGCTCGTGTCCGAGCTCGGTCAACGCCTCCACGGCGGCGAAAGCGTTCCGCTCGTCGTCGTCGACGATCAGTATACGCGCGGCGAGGGGGGCCTCCAGGTCGGGCGGAGCGGGCGGCTCCGCCCGCCAGGCCCTCGACACGGGTCTGGCGGCGGCGGTTGCGGTCACGTCAGCTCGCTTGCGGCATCAGGGGGATCACCGTGTCGCTCGCCAGCTTCATCGCATCGGCGCGCTGGATGGAAACGCGCAGCACCGAGATGAGGTGGTCGATGTCCACCGGCTTCGAGACATAATCGGACGCGCCGGCCTGGATGCATTTCTGACGGTCACCCTTCATCGCCTTGGCGGTCACGGCCACGATCGGGATGTCGGCCTGGTCCGGCCGCGACCGGATCTCCCGGATGGTTTCGTAGCCGTCCATGTCGGGCATCATTATGTCGACCAGCACGACGTCCATGTCCGGCTTGTCGTCCAGCAGGTCGAGGCCGGCGCGGCCGCTCTCGGCGTAGCTAAGCTCGATGCCGTACTCCTCGAGGGCCGACGCCAGCGAGAAGATGTTGCGGATGTCGTCGTCGATCACCAGCACCTTGCGGCCGGTGAGGACCGCGTCCTCGTGGCGGCTCTGGTTGAGCTTGGCCTTCGCGGGCGCCGACATCGCCTCGACCGGGGTGTGGAGCAGCAGCGCCGCCTGGTCGACCAGTTGGTCCGGAGTGCGCGCCATCCGCACCAGGCCGCCGAACACGGCCAGGCGCAGGCGGCGGTCGTCGTCCGGCTCGAGCTCCAGCGGCGCATAGACCACCAACGGGGTGCAGCGCCCTTCGGCGGCCTTCACCTGTTCGATGAGCTGCGCCGCCGGCGACACGCCGGCTTCCACGACCACGGCGTCCGGCAGTTCCGCCGTCGGGCGGGCGATCACCGTCGCCAAGTCCTCCGCGAACTCCAGATTGCTGAAGCATTGACGCAGCGTGTCGGCGGCCTCGCCCTCCCCGCCCACGAGCACGATCCGGCGGTCGGGCTTGTCGGCGAAGTTCTTCACCCCCTGCAGGGTCGAGACAACAACCTCGCGCTCCACCGGCTTGTGGGTGAAGCCTACGGCGCCCATCGACAGACCCAGGCCCTTCTGGTCGTCGGCCGAGATGACGTGCACGGGGATATGCCGCGTCTCGGGGGTGCGCTTCAGGAGGTCCAGCAGGGCCAGTCCGTCCATGTCCGGCAGCCCGATGTCCAGCATGATCGCGTCGGGGCCGAAGCGGCGCGCCAGCGCCGGCGCCGCGCCGCCCTCGCCCGTCACCACGCCCTTGAAGCCGCTGTCGCGGACGAGGTTCAGCAGGATCGAGGCGAAGCGCGGGTCGTCCTCGACGATCAGCACCACCGCGTCGCCCGAGGTGATGTTGTCGCGGTCGTCGGCCACCGCTTCGGCCGGCTCGTCCGAGAAGGCCGAGGGCATCAGGGCGGGCCGCGCGAGCGGAGCGACGCCGAGGCCGCGGCTGGGCAGCGTCTGGGCCGGGCTGAAGTTCAGCGGCAGGTAGAGAGTGAAGATCGAGCCCTTGCCGGGCTTGGATTCAACCTTCAACTCGCCACCCAGCAGGCGGGCGATGTCGCGGCTGATCGAAAGACCGAGGCCCGTGCCGCCGTACTTTCGGCTGGTCGTGCCGTCGGCCTGCTGGAAGGCTTCGAAGATGATCCTCTGCTTCTCCTCGGGGATGCCGATGCCCGAGTCTTCCACTGAGAACGCAAGCACTTGGCCGGCAGTGTTGAGGTGATCGTTGATCGGGCTCCAACCGCTCTGCGCGCGCGCGACCTTCAGCTTCACGAAGCCCTTCTCGGTGAATTTGAAGGCGTTCGAGAGCAGGTTCTTGATGATCTGCTGAAGGCGCTTGTCATCGGTGTACATCGACCGCGGCAGCGCAGGGTCGAGGTCGACCCGGAAGTCCAGCTTCTTGTCGGCCGCCACCTGGCTGAAGGTGCGGTCGGTCTGGTCGCGAAGGCTTGCGAAAGACATCTCGCCGATGTCCAGCGTGACGGTGCCGCTCTCGATCTTCGACAGGTCCAGCACCTCGTTGATGAGGCCGAGGAGGTCCGCGCCGGCAGCGTGGATGTTCTGCGCGAACTCCACCTGCTTTTCGGTGAGGTTGCCCTGCGCGTTGTCCGAGAGCAGCTTCGACAGGATCAGCAGGCTGTTAAGTGGCGTCCGCAGCTCGTGGCTCATGTTGGCCAGGAACTCGGACTTGTACTTCGAGGTGATCGCGAGCTGCTCGGCCTTGTCCTCCAGGGCCAGCTTCGCCTGCTCGACCTCGCGGTTCTTGGCTTCCACCTGCTGGTTCTGGATCGACAGCAGGTGCGCCTTCTCCTGCAGCTCGGTGTTGGTCTCCTGCAGCTCCTCCTGCTTTGTGCGGAGCAGCTCCTCGGACTGCCGGAGCGACGCGGCCTGCTGTTCGAGGCGGTCGTTGGTCTTCTTCAACTCCTCCTGCTGCGCCTGCAGTTCCGACGTCAGGAGCTGCGACTGCTTCAGCAGGCCCTCGGTTCGCATGTTGGCGGCGATGGTGTTGAGCACGATGCCGATGGATTCCATCAGTTGGTCCAGGAACGCCCGCTGCGTCTCGTTGAACTCACCGAACGTGGCGAGCTCGATCACGGCCTTCACCTCGCCCTCGAAGAGCGCGGGCAGGACGATGATATTGGCGGGCGCCGCCTCGCCGAGGCCGGACGAGATCTGGACGTAGTCCTTGGGCACGTTGGACAGCAGGATCCGCGACTTCTCGTACGCGCACTGCCCGATAAGCCCTTCGCGCAGCTTGAACGAGTTGGCCAGGTGCTTGCGGTTGTTGAAGGCGTAGGAGGCCGCCAGGTTCAGCACCGTGCCGCCGTCCTCGTCGCGGTCGGAGACGTAGAATACCGCGTGCTGGGCGTTGATCAGGGGGGCCAATTCCGACAGCACGAGGTTTGAGACCGTCGACAGGTCGCGCTCGCCCTGCAGCATCCGCGTGAAGCGGGCCAGGTTGGTCTTCAGCCAGTCCTGCTCGGTGTTCTTCAACGTCTGATCGCGGAGGTTCCGGATCATCTCGTTGATGTTGTTCTTCAACTCCTCCACTTCGCCCGAGGCCTCGACGGTGATCGAGCGGGTCAGGTCGCCCTTGGTCACCGCCGTGGACACCTCGGCGATGGCGCGGACCTGGGTGGTAAGGTTGGCGGCCAGTTCGTTCACGTTGTCGGTGAGGTCGCGCCACAGGCCGGCGGCGCCCGGCACCCGGGCCTGGCCGCCGAGCTTGCCCTCGATCCCCACTTCGCGGGCCACGTTGGTGACCTGGTCAGCGAAGGTCGCGAGGGTCTCGATCATACCGTTGATGGTGTCGGCGAGCGCCGCGATCTCGCCCTTGGCGTCCAGGGTCAGTTTCCGCTTCAGGTCACCATTCGCCACCGCGGTCACCACGTCGGCGATGTTCCGCACCTGGCCGGTCAGGTTGCCAGCCATCATGTTCACGTTGTCGGTGAGGTCCTTCCAAGTGCCGGCGACGCCGGGCACCTGCGCCTGGCCGCCAAGCTTGCCCTCCGTGCCCACTTCCCGAGCCACGCGGGTCACTTCGCTGGCGAAGGCGTTGAGCTGGTCCACCATGATGTTGATGGTGTTCTTCAGCTCCAGGATCTCGCCGCGCACGTCCACGGTGATCTTCTTGGAAAGGTCGCCCCGGGCCACGGCGGTGGTCACGTCGGCGATGTTTCGCACCTGGCCGGTCAGGTTGCCGGCCATCAGGTTCACGTTGTCGGTCAGTTCCTTCCAGGCGCCTGTCACGCCTTTCACCTGGGCCTGACCACCAAGCTTGCCCTCGGTGCCCACCTCGCGGGCCACGCGGGTCACTTCCGAGGCGAACGAGTTGAGCTGGTCCACCATCGTGTTGATGGTGTTCTTCAGCTCAAGGATCTCGCCGCGCACATCCACGGTGATCTTCTTGGAGAGGTCGCCGTTGGCCACGGCGGTGGTCACCTCGGCGATGTTCCGCACCTGGCCGGTCAGGTTGTTCGCCATGAAGTTGACGTTGTCGGTGAGCTCCTTCCACGTCCCGGCGACGCCCTTCACCTGGGCCTGGCCGCCCAGCTTTCCCTCGGTGCCCACCTCCCGCGCCACGCGGGTCACTTCGCTCGCGAAGCCATTGAGCTGATCCACCATGGTGTTGATGGTGTTCTTGAGCTCCAGGATCTCGCCCTTCACGTCGGCGGTGATCTTCTTGGAAAGGTCGCCGTTCGCCACGGCGGTAGTCACCTCAGCGATGTTACGCACCTGGCCGGTGAGATTGTTGGCCATCAGGTTCACGTTGTCGGTGAGGTCCTTCCAGGCGCCGGCCACGCCCTTCACCTGCGCCTGACCGCCGAGCTTGCCCTCCGTACCGACTTCCCGCGCCACGCGTGTCACTTCCGACGAGAACGAGTTGAGCTGGTCCACCAGGGTGTTGATGGTGTTCTTCAGCTCCAGGATTTCGCCGCGCACATCCACGGTGATCTTGCGGGAAAGGTCGCCGTTGGCGATCGCCGTCGTCACCTCGGCGATGTTCCGCACCTGGGCCGTCAGGTTACCGGCCATCAGGTTCACGTTGTCGGTCAGTTCCTTCCAGGCCCCGCCGACGCCCTTCACCTGCGCCTGACCGCCGAGCTTGCCTTCCGTGCCCACTTCGCGGGCCACGCGGGTCACCTCGCTGGCGAAGGCGTTGAGCTGGTCGACCAGGGTGTTGATGGTGATCTTCAGCTCCGAAATCTCACCCTTCACGTCCACGGTGATCTTCTTGGAAAGGTCGCCGTTGGCGATCGCGGTCGTGACCTCCGCGATGTTCCGCACCTGGCCGGTCAGGTTGGCGGCCATGAAGTTCACGTTGTCGG
>NZ_JANINU010000333.1 GCF_024508875.1 Phenylobacterium sp. | reverse complement strand
TGCGGGCCGCGCAGCACTTCCACCCGCTCGACGTCGTAGAACTCGGTCTCGAACAGGTTGTTGGCGATCAGCGGGGCGTTGTTCAGGTGGATGCCGGTGCCGGCGTCGCCCGAACCGGCCACCAGCTTCGAGCCGATGCCGCGGATCTGGAAGTTGTAGCCGGTGAAGTTCCCCTTGGAGAAGTTCACGTTCGGCACGGCCAGCACCAGGTTGGGGCCGCCGTCGATCTTGGATTTCTCGAGGGCGTTCTGGTCGAACGCCGAGACGGCGATCGGGACGTCCTGGAGGGCTTCCTCCTTCCGCTGCGCGGTGACGACCAGTTCCTCGATGACGTTCGACTGTCCGCCGCCACCGGCGGCGGTCTGGGCCATCGCCGGAAGGGCGACCCCAGTGAGCGCTGTGGCGCAGACGCCAGCAGCCAGCAAACTCCGAAGAGTGCGGGTATCTCTCATATTGTTCCTCCCAGGGCGCCCGGACTCTTGATGGCCCGTGATCGCCGTCACGCCGCTTCAGCGTAAGCCTGCGGGGAGGCGGCGCGGCCCCCCGTTCAGCGTAGGCCAAGCTCAACCCCCTGCGACGAACTGTCAACGGAAGCCTAGACGCCGTAAGGGATTGCTAAGGGTGTGTGGCGCCCGGAACACCGAAGCTTCCCTAGCGTCGCTTCCCTGAAACCCGCTTTCCCACCATATGGGACCGATGACCGACAGCGCTCTCGTGCTCTTCTCCGGCGGCCAGGATTCGACCGCGTGCCTCGCCTGGGCGCTGCGGCGCTACGCCCGTGTCGAGACCGTCGGCTTCGACTACGGCCAGCGCCACGCGGTCGAGCTGGAGGCGCGCCAGGCCGTCCGCGCCCGGGTCGCCCGCGAATTCCCCGACTGGGCCCCGCGCCTCGGCGAAGACCACATGCTGGACATCCGCAGCTTCGGCGCCCTCGGCGAGACGGCCATGACCTCCGAGCGCGCCATCGAGATCACCGACCGGGGGCTGCCGTCCACCTTCGTGCCCGGCCGCAACCTCGTGTTCCTGACCTACGCCGCCGCACTCGCCGACCGGCGCGGCCTCACCGCCCTGGTGGGCGGCATGTGCGAGACCGATTTCTCCGGCTATCCCGACTGCCGGCGTGCCACCCTCGACGCCATGGAGACCGCGCTCAACCTCGGCATGGAGCGCGCTTTCCGGATCGAGACGCCGCTGATGTGGCTGACGAAGGCGCAGACCTGGGGCCTGGCCAAGGGCCTGGGCGGCGAGCCGCTTGTGGCGATCACCGTCGAGGAGAGCCATACCTGCTATCTCGGCGAGCGCGGCGCCCTGCACCCCTGGGGCCATGGCTGCGGAACCTGTCCGGCCTGCGAGCTGCGCCGGCGCGGCTTTGAAGCCTGGGACGCGGATGGGCGGCCCGAGGTCGCCGCATGAGCTACGCGGTCAAGGAGATCTTCCTCACGCTGCAGGGCGAGGGCGGCCAGGCCGGCCGGCCGGCTGTGTTCTGCCGCTTCTCCGGCTGCAACCTGTGGAGCGGGCTGGAGCGCGACCGCGACAAGGCCGTCTGCACCTTCTGCGACACCGACTTCGTGGGCATGGACGGCGAGGGCGGCGGCCGCTTTCCAGACGCCGACGCCCTGGCCGATGCGATCCAGGCGGCCTGGAAGGGCGGCGCCGACGACCGCCTCACCGTGCTCACCGGGGGCGAGCCGCTGCTGCAGGTGGACGCGGCGCTCATCGCCGCCCTGCACGCCCGCGGCTTCTCGGTCGCCTTGGAGACCAACGGCACGCTGCCTGTCCCGGAAGGCATCGACTGGATCTGTGTCAGCCCCAAGGCCGACGCGCCGGTGGTGCAGACGCACGGCCAGGAGCTGAAGCTGGTCTTCCCGCAGGACAGGGCCCGGCCGGAGCGTTTCGAGCACCTGGATTTCGAGCGTTTCCTGCTCCAGCCGATGGACGGTCCAGACCGCGTCGCGAACACGCAGGCGGCGATCGCCTATTGCCTCGAACACCCTCGCTGGCGTTTAAGCGTCCAAACCCACAAATACCTCGGCATTGCCTGAGGCCCACAGCGGCCTCGGCGCCCCTCAGATTTGCGATGACCCAACCGACCTTCGAGATCACCAAGGCCGCGACGTTCGATGCGGCCCACTACCTTGCCGAGGGGCCCGAACACCGGCCCTACCGCAACCTGCATGGCCATTCGTTCCGGGTTGAGGCCACCGTCCGAGGCCGTCCGCAGGAGCCGGTGGGCTGGGTGGCCGACCTCGCCGACCTCGAGACCGCGCTGAAGGGCGTCGCGGGCGAGCTGGACCACAGCCTGCTGAACGAGAAGCCGGGCCTGGAGCGGCCCACCCTCGAGCACATCTGCCTCTATTTCGCCGAGCGCCTGCAGGTGAAGTTCCCGGGCCTGTCGCGCATCGTCGTCTCCCGCCCCACCATCGGCGAAAGCTGCGCCCTCAGCCTCTGAGGCCAGGCGCTATCCCGCCTGCTTCTCGGTGTCGGCGGCCCTGCGGCGAGGCCCCCTGTAGTTCGGGTCGTTGCGTCGGCGCCGGTCCGGGCCGAAGTAGTCGCCCGTGCGCACGAACGAGCGCGGATGCTCGATCGCCTGGTGCAGCCGTTCGATCACCCCGCGCGCGGTCAGCGGCTTGGCCAGGAACTCGCTCACGCCGGCGTCGCGCGCCTCGTTCACCCGCGCGAAGGTGGAGTGGCCCGTCACCATGATCACCGGCGCCATCGGGTTCGGACTGTCGGGCGAATTGCGCAGCAGCCGCACGAAGTCGATGCCGTCGAGCGGCTGCATCGACAGGTCGGTCATCACCACGTCGATGGCGTGGTCCCGCATCATCTGCAGGCCCTCGGCCCCGTCGTTGGCCTCGTAGATGTAGTGCACGCCGATCGCGCGCAGGATCTCCGCCAGGAGCACCCGCATGTAGTGGTTGTCGTCCACCAGCAGGATCTTCAGGAGGTCGTAACGCACGCGGCGATCCTACCGGCTCACTGTGACGGGGGCGTCCACAAAAAATGGGTTTCGGCCCTGAAAGCTCCGAATTCGTCGGGAGTAGGATGCGCCGCGCGGCGCGGTCAACGCCGTATCGGAGTTACTTGAAATAAATCCCCAGCCGATCAACGGCTTGAGCTCCCGGCGCGGTAGTGGCCGGTACGTCGGGCTCAACCCCCGGATGGTCCCGGGCGGAACGCGCCGCCGCCTGTTTGGGCCCGGTGGCGCAGGAAGGCGTCGGCCAGCACGCAGGCGACCATGGCCTCCACGACCGGCACGGCGCGGATGCCCACGCAGGGGTCGTGCCGGCCTTTCGTGCGAAGGTCGACCTCCATCCCCGCCTCGTTGACGCTCTGGCGCAGCGAAAGGATCGACGACGTCGGCTTGAACGCCACCCGTGCGGTGACGGCCTGGCCGGTCGAGATTCCCCCCAGCACGCCGCCCGCCTTGTTCGATAGGAAGCTCGGGCCGTCGTTGCCCATCCGCATCTCGTCGGCGTTCTCTTCGCCGGAGAGCGCGGCCGAGGCGAAGCCCGCGCCGATCTCCACGCCCTTGGCGGCGTTGATCGACATCAGCGCGGCCGCCAGCTCGGCGTCCAGCTTGCCGTACAGCGGCGCGCCCCAGCCGGCCGGAACGCCGGTCGCTTCCACCGCCACCACCGCGCCGGTGGACGAGCCGGCCTTGCGCACCGTCTCCAGATGCGCCTCCCAAACCGGTACGATGGCCGGATCCGGCGCCCAGAACTGGTTTTCGGCGGTGGCGTCGAAATCGATCTTCCCGGGGTCCACCGCGTGGGGGCCGATCTGCACCACCGCGCCGCGGATGGTCACGCCCGCCAGGATCTTCCGCGCCACCGCGCCGGCGGCCACCCGCGCCGCCGTCTCCCGCGCCGAGGCCCGGCCGCCGCCGCGGTAGTCGCGCACGCCGTACTTGGCGAAGTAGGCATAGTCCGCATGGCCGGGCCGGAACGCCTGGGCGATCTCCGAGTAGTCCTTGCTGCGCTGGTCGACGTTCTCGATCATCAGCGAGATCGGCGTGCCGGTGGTGACCTGGCCGCCAAACGCCTCCGTGGTCCGGTCGTCCTGAAACACGCCCGACAGGATGCGAACCGCGTCCGGCTCCTGCCGCTGGGTGACGAACTTGCCTTGGCCGGGACGGCGGCGGTCCAGCCACGGCTGGATGTCGGCCTCGGTCAGCGGGACGCCGGGCGGGCAGCCGTCGACCACGCAGCCCAGCGCCGGCCCGTGGCTTTCGCCCCAGGTGGTCACGCGGAAGAGATGTCCGAAGGTATTGTGCGACATGGCGAAGGCTCTCTAGCCCGGAACCTCCGCCGCTGGGAACCTAAACGCTCAGACGCGCAGGTCGATGAGCGTCCCGGCGGCCCGGACGTCGGCCCGCTGCTGGTTCTGCGCCTTGAGGTCGCGCAGCGCCGTCTCGACCATGATGGCCGTCTCGGCGCGGAGGCGGTCCTGGGCGCCCAGCCGGAACAGGCTGACCGGGTCAACACCCTGCTCGGCCATGATCTGGTCGCGCGTCTGCTCCCGGGCTTCGGCCGGGTTCGAGACCGGCGCCGCGAGCCTCGCGGCCGACACATACGCCTGATCCGCCGCGGGGGGCGGCGGGGCCGGCGGGTAGGCCAGTCCTCGGGCGATTGCGCCAGTATAGGTCAAGCCGGAGCTCATGCGACCAAACCACGCAACCCCGGCGCCAACTTCGGCGCGAGCGGGTCGATGAATCGCGCCGCGCAAAGAAAATGGGGCGGCGGAGTCGCCCCCGCCGCCCCCTATCTCGCTTTCGCCCGCGTCGCGGGATTAGGCGCCTAAGCCGGCTGCTTCTGCGCGGTGTTCTGCGCGCCCGGCAGCGGGCCGCGGTTCAGGTCGAAGAACTTGGGGGCCATTTCCGGCACCGCCTCATCCAGGATGGTCTGCACCGTCCAGCCCTCTTCCTTCGTGCAGGTCACGATGGGCCGCGGCTGGCTGTAGAGGATGATGTTCTCGCCCGACGAGCCGAAGATCTGGCCCGACACGTGCGCCGCGGCCGGCGAGACCATGGCCACCGAGAAGCGGGCCGGCTGGTCGGCGCGGACCTTCTCGGCCATCACCGCGCGCCGGGCCGCGGCGGCCTCGTCCTTCACGGGCACCGACTGGGTCATGCGCGTCCACGCCACCGGCGCCACGCAGTTCGAGCGAACGTTGTTGCGGGCGCCTTCCATGGCGATGATCCGGCTCAGGCCCGCGATGCCCATCTTGGCCGCGCCGTAATTGGCCTGGCCGATGTTGCCGAACAGGCCCGACGTCGACGTGAAGAACATGTACGCGCCGTCGTTCTGGTTGCGGAAGTGCTCGATCGTGGCCCGCGCCACGTTGAACGAGCCGCGCATGTGCACCTCGATCACCGCGTCCCACTCGGCCTCGGTCATCTTGTGGAACATCACGTCGCGCAGGATGCCGGCCGGGTTGATCACGGCATGCAGGCCGCCGAACGTGTCCATGGCCTGCTCGACCATGCCTTCCACCGCCTTCAGGCTGGTGACGCTGTCGGAGTTCGAGACCGCCTCGCCGCCCCGGGCGCGGATCTCGGCGGCCACCGCTTCGGCCGGCCCTGCAGACCCCTCGTCCTCGCCCTTCAGGCCGCCGCCCAGGTCGTTCACGATCACCTTGGCGCCTTCCTGCGCCGCGATCAGCGCGCAGTCGCGTCCGATGCCGTTGCCGCCGCCCGTGACCAGGACGACGCGTCCTTCCAGTGCGCCCATGACGTTCTCCCTTAAAATTGAAAAATCGGAATGGGCCGACAGTTATTCGAGGCGGTCGGCCCGGCGCAAGTCGGGGAACAGCCTGGCCCAGATCGCGGTGACGATCACGGCCCCCACGCCGCCGAACACGGCCGCGCCGACCGGGCCCAGCAGGCGGGCCACGATCCCGCTCTCGAACTCGCCCAGCTCGTTGGACGCCCCGATGAACACGGAGGAGACCGAGGCCACGCGTCCGCGCATGTGGTCCGGCGTCACGAGCTGCACCAGCGTCTGGCGCACGTAGACGCTCAGCATGTCGGCGCCGCCCAGCACCGCCAGCGCCCCGACCGAAAGCCAGAGCGACTGGGAGAGCCCGAACACCACCGTGGCGGCGCCGAACACCGCCACGCCGCCGAACATGAACAGGCCCGCCTTGCTGCGGATCGGATTGGCCGCGAGCCACAGCGCCACCGCCGTCGCGCCCATGGCCGGCCCCGCCCTCAGCAGGCCGAACCCCTCCGGCCCCACGTGCAGCACATCGCGGGCGAAGACCGGAAGCAGGGCGGTCGCTCCGCCCAGCAGCACGGCGAACAGGTCCAGGGAGATCGCGCCGAAGACGATCTTCTGGCGCCAGACGTACGCCAGCCCCTCCTTGACGAGTTGCCAGCGCGAGCCGGGCTTTACCTCGGGCTTGGCGTTGCCGCGGATGCTGGCGACCAGCACCGCCGACAGGCCGTACAGTGCGAACGTTGTGAAATAGGCCGTCTCCGCCGACCGCGCGACCAGCAGCCCGGCCGCCGCAGGTCCGGCGATCGACGCCGTCTGCCACGCCAGCGAATTCCAGGCGATCGCGCGCGGCAGCAGCTTGCGCGGCACCAGCATGGGCCCAAGCGCCGTGTTGGCCGGGGCGAAGAACGCGCGGCTGGCGCCGAACAAGGTCGCGATCACCAGCAGGAGGGCGGGGGAGGCGTAGCCGTTCACGGTCGCCACCGCGAGCGTCAGCACGCTGACGATCTCGCCGGTCAGGCAGAGCAGCAGCACCTTCTTGCGGTCGTAGCGGTCGGCCGCCTCGCCGGCCGGCAGGGTCAGCAGGAACACGGGCACGAAGGCGGCCAGCCCGATCATCCCGACCAGGAAGGCGCTCTCCTCTACCGAGCGCTCCAGGCGGGCCAGGGCGTACATCTGCCACCCCATGGCCACGCTCTGGATCTGGCTCGCGAAGCTGCCCGTCCAGCGGGTGCCCCAGAACAGCAGGTAGTCGCGCTCCTTCAGCAGGGCGCGGGCGGAAGGGACGGGCTCGTCGGGCGGGGAGGGCTCTGACATCGACGGGGCGGACCCTGCCCTAAAGCCGCACCGTGTCGCAATGGCGTTGACGCGCCAGGACGTTGGTCCTATGTGCGCCGCCTCTGCCAACGGCCCGGAGGGCCTCTCAGATGCGACGACGTCCGCTGGCGTAAGCCACCAGAACCCATGCCGCCGTCCGGCCCCGGGGCCCGACGCGGAAACGTCGTCTCCCGCATCCAGAGTTCGCCCATGTCCCTTCAGCCTGTCCGGCCTCCGCCGGAGCTCTTCTTCGTCAATGAAGCCCCCGCGCACGGCGCCGAGATCGAGGCCCTGCTGAACCGCGCCTTCGGGCCCGGCCGCTTTGCCAAGGTTTCCGAACGCGTTCGCGAGTTCGCCGACTTCGCCCCCGAGCTCAGCTTCTGCGCCATCGAGGCCGGCAAGGTCGTCGGCGTAGTGCGGATGTGGCGGGTGAACGTTGGCGATCAGCCGGTGGTCTTCCTGGGTCCGCTGGCCGTCGAGGAGAGCGAGCGTCGCCACGGTCTCGGAGCCCAGCTCGTCGAGCGCGCCTGCGAGGCCAGCGAGGCGGCAGGCGAGCCGGCCGTCCTCCTGGTCGGCGACCTGCCCTATTTCCAGCGCGTCGGCTTCGCCATCGCGCCCGGCGTCACTCTGCCGGGGCCGGTGGACGCCCGGCGCGTCCTCTCGCGCACCTTCGCGGGCCCCGAGCTCTCGGGGCCGGTCCGCGCGCGCTAGCCGGCGTCAGGCGGGCGGCGGCCCAGGCGGCGGCGGGAAGTCCAGCGGCGCGACGGCGGCGCCAGGCGATCCCGCGGCGACAGCCCGGTAAAGCGCCTCGCCGACCGGGCTGTAGGTGACACCCTCGACCACCACCACCGACACCAGCATCGCGGCGACGCCCCAGCCCCAGGCCGGATGCACGCGGCCGCTGCGGCGCAGGTCCATCGCCATCCCGGCCAGCGGGAAGAGCAGGCCGGCGGCCATGGTCGCCTCCCAGGCCCACGGCGCGATGAGCGGCATGGGCAGCAGCCGGCCGAACCCGGGGCCCAGCAGCATCGCCATGGCGCAGAAATGCAGCCGCCGATGCCAGTCGGTCTGCCGGCGCAGCGCGATCGCTGCCGTCGTCAGGCCCATGAAGGCGAACAGAGACACCGGATCGAAGACCAGGAACTGCAGCGGCTTGAAGAAGAACGGCACGCCGCCGCGACGGATCATGGCCACTGTCACGGCGCAGCCCAGCACCAGCATCGGGACCATCCACGCCGCCGCCAGCCAGCCGAGGCGGCGGTGGAGCGCCAGGCGGTCCGTCGCTGCGAAGGCGTTCTGGAGCAGGTAGATCGTGACCCAGCCCATGAACACGATCGCGTGCGCATGGACGAGCAGCGGCGCCGAAAAGCTGGACCGGCCCGCGGCGAGTTGGACCGAGAAGCCGGCGACGATCACCAGCGTCATAACAATCGCGCCGCCCATGAAGAAGCCGTCGTCGCGACGACCGGGCGCGGGTAGTCCGTCAGCGATAGTGGCCATTTCAATCTTCCCCCGACGATGAACACCGTAGCGCGAACGGTGGTGCGCGGCTAGCCGACGGCGCCGCTTGCGAACCCTTCCTGAACCCTGCCGCGGATAGCCTCGCAAGCGAAGCGACGAGGACTGCTGCGCATGGCCTTCACCTACAGCGATCACGCGGCCGTCGACGAGGGGGTCGGCCTGCGTATCGAGCACGACTACACATGGCGGGACGACGGACCGTGGGTGAAGGTGGTCGACCTCGTTGGCGACATGTCGTTCGCCTTTCCGCTCGTGACCGAGGCTCGCGTGATCTCGCACCCCAAGTGGTGCCGCGAACCATGGCCGGCGCCTGTCGCGCACCGGCTGAGCCGCCCGACTCTTTGGCCCTATATTCAGCGGATGGCCGAGGATCGGCGCGCAATGGGCGTCGACGTCGACGCCGAGGCGATGGCCGAGGCCGTACGCGAGGGCCTGTTCGCCTACGCCACCGGTGGCGGCGCGGCGCTCGAATGGGCGCCAGATTTTGAAGTCAGCTGGGTCGAGACCTGGGGCGCGGTCAGCGGCCCGCTGAACCGGGTCGTCTTCACCCGCTAGGCGATATCGCTTTCGTCTCTGCGGGCCGGCGACGCCCCCGCGCTTGAGCCGACTCCGCCCCCCGCCTACCTTTCGGGGATGACGAACCGGCCCCAGAGCCTCGACACCCTCGCCCAGGCGGCCAAGCAGGCCCCGGGCCGCGGCCTACCGCCCGTGCACCTGTGGAACCCCGCCCACTGCGGCGAGATCGACATCGTCATCAAGCGCGACGGCCGCTGGCTGCACGAGGGGGCCCAGATCAACCGCGAGGCCCTGGTCCGGCTGTTCTCCACCGTCCTGCGCAAGGATCCGGACGGCTACTGGCTCGTCACGCCGGTCGAGAAGATGAGGATCACCGTCGAGGACGCCCCCTTCGTCGCCGTCCGCGTCGATCGCGACGGCGACGCCCTGCGTTTCACCACCAACGTCGGCGACGAGGTGGAGGCGGGCCCGGACAATCCCATCCGCGTCGAGATCTCCCCGGCCGGCGAGCCGCGCCCCTATGTCCACGTCCGCCGCGGCCTGGAGGCCCTCATCGCCCGGCCGGTGTTCTACGAGCTGGCCGAGATGGCCGAGGCGCGCCGCACGCCGGAGGGCGAAGTCCTGGGCGTCGCGTCGAACGGCGCGTGGTTCCCGGTGGCGCCGCCCGAGGCGCACGCCGCATGAGCCTGGCCCTGCCGCAGAACCTCGGCGACTGGATCGCCGAACACCTCGACCCGCTGGCGGACGACGCGGTCGCCGGCGGCCCGCGCCGGTCGGACTTCGACCTCACCCCCGGCGGCTGGAGCGGCGTCGAGGCGGACCAACTCACCCCCGCCGCCGTGCTCATCGGGCTGGTGGAGCGCGAGCCGGGCCCCACGGTCCTCCTCACCCGCCGCTCCGACACCCTGCGCAAGCACACGGGCCAGGTGGCGCTGCCCGGCGGCCGCGTCGACCCCGGCGAGAAGCCCTGGCAGGCGGCCCTGCGCGAGGCGCACGAGGAGGTGGGCCTCGAACCGCAGTTCGTGAACCTGCTTGGCCTTTCGACGCCCTACCAGACCGGCACCGGCTACCTCATCACCCCGGTGGTGGGCGTCGTGCGTGCGGGCTTCGAGCTGCGGCCCAACCCGCACGAGGTGGCCGATATCTTCGAGACCCCGTTCAGCTTCCTGATGGATCTCGCCAACTACCAGGAGCACGAGCGCGAGCTGCCCACGGGCGAGAAGCGCCGCTTCTACGCCACCACCCACGATGAGCGGTACATCTGGGGCGCCACCGCCGGCATCCTGCGGGCGCTGTACGAACGCCTCTACGGGGCGGCGCTTGCTTAGGCAGGTGCTGATCCGCGGGGCGCTGGCGGCGATCCCCTTCGTGCTCTGGTTCCTCTGGGCGGCCTGGGCGCGACGCACCGGGCGGCCGATGGGCTCCACGCCCTGGCCCTGGCTGATCGCCGCCGCCGCCGCCGTGGTCGGCGTCTCCTTGATGGCCAGCGTGGCGTTCCGTACGGATCATCGCGGCGAGCGGTATGTGCCGGGCGAGGCGCGCCCGGACGGCCACGTCACCGAAGGCTATTTCGAGAAACGATGACCGACAGCCTGGGCCAACCCCACTGGATCACGGCGCCTGAAACCCAGGCCGTGTTCGACGCGCTCGAAGCGGAGGGCGGCGCCGATTGCGCTCGCTTCGTCGGCGGCTGCGTGCGCAACGCCCTCGTCGGCCGCGGCATCGACGACATCGACATCGCCACCACCCTGACCCCGGACAGCGTCACCCGCGCGCTGGCCAAGGCCAGCCTGCGCGCCGTGCCCACGGGCATCGACCATGGCACGGTGACGGCGATCTCCAACCATCGCCCCTACGAGATCACCACCCTGCGACGCGACGTCAGCACCGACGGCCGCCGCGCCACCGTGGCCTTCACCGACGATTGGGAGCAGGACGCCCAGCGGCGCGACTTCACCCTCAACGCCCTCTACGCCCGGCGCGACGGGACCATCTTCGATCCCACCGGTCACGGTGTCGCCGACGCCCGCGCGGGGCGCATCGTCTTCGTGGGCGACGCCGAACAGCGGCTGCGCGAGGACCACCTGCGCAACCTTCGCTACTTCCGCTTCTACGCCTGGTTCGGAAAGGCGCCGCCCGACGCCGCCGCGGTCGCCGCCTGCACCGCCCTCAAGGATGGAGTCGAGGGCCTGTCGGCCGAGCGGGTCTCCAAGGAAATGCTCAAGCTCCTGGCCGCCGACGACCCGCGCCCTGCCGTGCGCCTGATGGCCCAGGCCGGCGTGCTGGACGTGGTGCTGAAGGGGCCGGGCGATCTCGACCGCCTCGACGCCCTGGTGGAAATCGAGACCGACCAGCTCTTCACCTGCGACCCCGTCCTGCGCCTCGCGGCCCTGCTGCCCGACGACCAGCTCGCGGCGGGCCGGCTGGCCGAGCGCCTGCGCCTCTCGAACGCCGATCGCGACCGCGTCGTGGCGGCCCTGTCGCCCACGCCCATACTCAAGAGCTGGATGAGCCCGCGGGAGATCCGCCGAGAGGTCTATCGCGCCGGCCGGGCCACGTTCCGCGACCGGGCGATCCTCGCCTGGGCCCGCTCACCCCGCACGGCCACGACGATGCAGTGGCGCGGCCTGATCGCCCTCGCCGAGGGCTGGACGCCGCCCGCGCTGCCGCTGACCGGCCAGGAGGTCATGAATGCCGGCGTGCCCAAGGGACCGCTGGTGGGCGAGGTGATGCGCGAGGTCGAGGCCTGGTGGATCGACAACGACTTCCTCGACGACAAGCTGTCCGTGATCGAGAAGCTCAAGGCCGTGGCCCAGGGGATGGTCTATTGAAGGTCGGCATCCTCAAGGCCGGCCGCCCGCCAAGGCCCGCCATCCCGCAGTTCGGAACCTATCCCGACATGTTCCAGGCCCTCCTGGGCTGGGACGCCTACGACTGGCGCGTCTACGCCGCCGACGAGGGCGAATATCCGGAGGCTCCCGGGGACTGCGCCGCCTACATCGTCACCGGCTCGGCCGCCGGCGTCTACGAGGACGATCCCTGGATCGCCCGGCTGCTGGACTGGCTGCGGGCCGCGAAGGGCCGTGCGAAGCTGGTCGGTGTCTGCTTCGGCCACCAGGCCATGGCCCAGGCGTTCGGTGGGCGGGTGATCAAATCGCCCAAGGGCTGGGCGATCGGCGAGAACGAGTACCGCGTGCTCTCCCGCGAGTCGTGGATGGACGACGCCTCCACGATCCGGCTGCCGGCGTCGCACCAGGACCAGGTGGTCGAACTGCCGCCGAACGCCGACGTCATCGCCGCCAGCGATTTCACCCCGCTGGGCGCGCTTGCCTGGCGCGATCAGCCGGCCATCTCGATGCAACTGCATCCCGAGTTCCTGCCGGACTACGCCAAGGCCCTCATCGAGGCGCGCCGTGGCACGGTCTATTCCGACGACGAAGCCGATCGCGCCATCGCCAGCTACGGCCGACCCGACGACCGCGCCCGCGTCGGCGGCTGGATCAAGACGTTCCTCGCGAGCTGACGCGCCGCGACGGCCTTCCCTTCGTTGATGTCTTCAACTCGCCTTATCCGCGAGAAAGCTTGACCGCGCCCTTTCTTCCGATTGTAAAGGCACGAATAGTGTCAATTGTTGAGGTGGGGCTCTTCAATGCGTGTTTCGGGTTTGCTGGCCGCCGGCCTCGGCGCGGCTGTCCTCGCCGCGTCACCGGCGTCCGCGGCGGTGATGATGGCCACCTTCTATGGCGCCACCGACTTCGGCGGCTACGACTACGCGGGCCTGTTCGGGACGCCGGGCGGGAGCCTCGCCTACAAACCCGTCGTGGTGACCTTCACCTACGATACCGAGCTGGGCATGCCGATCGTCAGCCCTGGGCAGGACACTCGCTTCGGCGGTGGCCAGTACGGCACGGACAGCCCGATCCTGTCGGCCTCGATCACCATCGGCGACGCGAGCTACGACCTGGACCTGTCCTACTACGGCTACGCCAACTCCTACGCCGGCGAATGGACCTGGCTGTACGGCCGCCAGGACACGCCCGGCAACGTGGCCAGCGAGTTCCAGGTCACCGCCTACCACCCGGACGCGCCGGGCGACCTCGCGACGCCCTTCATGGCCTATGCCGGCGGCGGAGGGACGCTGCGGCTGTATAAGCCCAATGACTACGGCGAGCTGCTGGCCGAGACCGACTTCTCGGTGGGCGGACTGACCGTGGAATATCTCGGCCCGTCCGGCGCGCCCGTGCCGGAACCCGCGGCCTGGGCGCTGATGATCCTGGGGTTCGGCCTGGCCGGCTCCGCGCTGCGGGCGCGGCGGTCGGCTACCGCCTGAGGTTCAGGCGACGCGCCGGCGCCCGGTCCACTGGGCGGCCTTCACGATCAGGTCCTGCACGCCGACCGGCTTGGCGATGTGGTCGTCCATTCCCGCCTCGCGGCAGGCGTCCACCTGCTGCGGCTGGGTTGAGCCGGTGACGGCGAGGATCGGCGTGGCGGTGTTGGGCCCGTCCGAGGCGCGGATACGGCGGGTGGCGGTCGCCCCGTCCATCACCGGCATCTGCAGGTCCATCAGGATCAGGTCGTAGTCGCGCGCCTGGGCCATCTCCACCGCTTCGGCGCCGTTGGCCGCGAAGTCCAGTTCGTAGCCCACCGCCTCGAGCATCGCGGCCATGAGCTCCAGGTTCATCGGCGCGTCGTCCACCGCCAGCACCCGCAACGCCCTTGGCGGCGCGGGCGCGACATCGAAGCTGACCTGGCACGCGGAACCCATCGAAACTTCCCTGGCCGCCCGTGTCCGGCGGCGTGTCCAAGCTCTGCTGGACGACATCAGGGTTAACAGATGGTGACCGCCATTGCGCCGCGACGCGTTGGCGCAACGGCATGCGCGGGCAAGCGCTAGACGCCGTAGGTCATCCAGACCACCGATTTCGGGCCGACACCCTCCAGCCGCCGCCAGCCGTAGCGTCCGTAGAACCGCTGCGCCCGCAGGTTCGCCGACTGGCAGCCCAGGTGCGCCCGCCCGCCCACGCTCGCCAGCCAGGTGTCCATCAACGCCCGTCCGACGCCTTGCCCCTGCAGCCGGGGCAGCAGGTCGATGTGCAGGTGGGCGGGCGCCGCGTCCACGACCGGCTGCGGGACCTGCGGCGGATGATGGATGTGGTAGGCGTCCCACTTGTCGCGGGTGCGCTGCCCGGTCGGGGTGTCGGCCGGGTCGGCGTACCGCTCACGCAGGGCCGGCCACCAATCGGCCTCGCAGCGCGCCTCGAACGCCCGGGTGTCGGGCGTTCCCAGGATGTAGCCCGCGACACCCTCGTCGTCTTCGGCGACGAAGGCGTAGTCCGGCTCCAGCGTCGCGTACGGCGCAGCGTAGATCTCGCCGATGATCCGTGGGTCCTCATACAGGTGGCGGCCGTCCGCGCCGTTGTCGCCGGTGCGCAGGCAGATGTCGTGCAGCGCGTCGAGGTCGGAGGGACGGCAACGGCGGATCTCGGCCATCACCGCACCCGCTGCAGCGCGCGCAGCGGCGCGAAGTCGATCAGCGTCGCGCCCGCCGCCGCGATCATCCCCGGCAGCTCGGGATCGGTCAGCGCCGCCAGGTCGTCGACGCGGATCTGCGGATGGTCTGGGTCGTAGGCGCGTAGTTCCGGTCCGTCCTCGACGGGATGGACATAGACCTCGGTCACGCCGGGTTTCAGCCGGGCCAGGATGTCGGCGAAAGCCGCCTTCGCCGGCCGGCCCCAGGTGCTGGTCATCTGGTCCGGGAAGACGAGGCCCCGTTCCGCCGCCATGGCGCGCCCGGGAAAGCCCAGCTCGGCCTCGGCCCGCGCGCCGAACATCCTCAGCGGCAGGTCGTATTCGACCGTCAGTTCGACGAAGAGCTCGAAGTAGCGCCGGTCGATCTGCATCGTGCCCATGTGCGCGTCGAGGTGGGTGACATCCACGCCCCAGGCCAGCGCCTGGTCGATCTGCGCGCGGCACTCGGCGGCCACGTCGCCGAGGTCGGCCCGGTCCCACACCGCCTGGGCCGTCGCCGGCATGTAGCCGCTCGCGTCGTGCAGCGACGCCGCCCCGGTCAGCGCGCGCCAGCGATAGGTCGGGTACTCGCAGGTCAGCGTCAGGTGCACGCCGATCCCGCCGCCGAACGACCGCACCCCGTCCAGCGCCCAGGGGCAGGGGACCATGAGGGTCGCGCTGGTCGCCGTCCCTGCCGCATGGGCCCGCGCCGTCGCCCGGTTGGCCGACGCGCTGGAGCCGAGGTCGTCGCAGTTGACGATCAGCAGTTTGGCGTCAGGCCCGTAGCCCAGGCGCTCGCCGAGGCCCGCCATTCAGGGCCAGGCCGTCATCGGCGGCATGGACGACAGGATCGTCTCGATGTTGCCGCCCGCCTTCAGGCCGAACATCGTGCCGCGGTCGTAGAGCAGGTTGAACTCGACGTACCGACCGCGTCGCACCAGTTGCTCCGTGCGCTCGGCTTCGCCCCACGGCTCGCTCATCCGGTGGCGGACGATCTTCGGATAGACGTCCAGGAACGCCTCGCCCACCGCCCGGGTGAACCCGAAGTCCTTCTCGAAGTCGCCGGTGTTGTGACGGTCGTAGAAGATGCCGCCGATGCCCCGCGGCTCGTTCCGGTGCGGCAGGAAGAAGTACTCGTCGCACCAGGCCTTGTATTTCGGGTGCCATTCGGGGTCGAACGGGTCGCAGGCGCCCTTCATCGCGGCGTGGAACAGCCGGGCGTCGTCGGCGTCCTGGCTGCGCTGTTCGTCCAGCATGGGCGTCAGGTCCGCGCCGCCGCCGAACCAGCTTTCGGCCGTGGAGAGGAAGCGGGTGTTCATGTGCACGGTCGGCACCCGTGGGCTGCGCGGGTGTACGATCAGGCTGATGCTCGCCGAGACGTAGGACGGGTCCTTGTCGGCGCCCGGCATCTGCGCCGCCATCTCGGGGGAGAACCGCGCCGTGGCGGCCGAGGTGTGCACCGCCGCCTTCTCGAACAGCCGTCCGCGCAGGAACGCGCCGGTCCCGCCGCCGACACCGGTCTCGCGGGTCCACGGCTTCATCTCGAAGCGGCCGGCAGGCTCGGGATACAGCTCCGGCGAGGCCTCGTCCTCCAGCCGCTCCAGCTCGGCGCAGATGCGCTGCTGCAGGTTTTCGAACCATTCCTTGGCGCGGCCGCGGCGTTCGAGGATCTCGGGAGGCAGGGTGTTCATGCGGGCAGGTCTGTCTCAGGGGCGGCCGGAAAGGCCTTGATCTGCCGCAATGCTTCGCCGAGCGCCAGCGTCGCGGCGGTCACCAGGTTCAGCGAGCGCGCGCCGGGGGCCATCGGGATGAGAAGCCGTGCGTCCGCCGCGGCGTGCACCGCCTCGGGCACGCCGGCGCTTTCGCGTCCGAACAGCAGCACGTCGGACGGGGCGAACGCGAAGTCGTGGAAGGGCGTCGCGCCGCGCGTGGTGAACAGGACCAGGCGTCCAGGCTGCGCCGCATCGCCGCGGAAAACGTCCCAGCCGGCGTGGCGCGTGACCTGCGCGATGCCCTCGTAATCCATCGCCGCGCGGCGGATCGCGGCGTCGCTCAAGGCGAAGCCGCAGGGCTCGATCACGTCCAGCGGAACGCCCAGGCAGGCGGCGAGCCGGATCGCGGCGCCCAGGTTTTGCGGAATGTCCGGTTGAAAAAGGGCCAAACGCATTCTAAGGCCTCTCGCGATCGGGCGTGGCCGGGGCGCAGGGGCACGAATCACGGGTGAGCGGACGCTTCGTTCGCATTCCTCCGTGTAACGTGCCCGGCCCCCGACCGCTTCCGTAAAAGGCCTGCCGCCAGACATCTGGCGAGGCCGCAAGCTTTAAGGCCCTCCGGCGCGTCGCGAGGGCTCTATCGAAGGGTAGCTTCAAGGTGGCCGACACCGTCGTGGGCGCAACTCCCGACCCGCACGCTCCGGGCGATGACCCGAGCCGTCGCGACTTCATCCATATCGCCGCCGGTGCGGCGGCCGTTGGCGCCGTCGCGGCGCTGGCCTGGCCGCTGGTCGACCAGATGAACCCGGCCGGCGACACGCTGGCCCTGGCCTCGATCGAGTTCGACCTGTCCAAGGTCGCGGCGGGCCAGCAAGTGGTCGTGAAGTGGCGCGGCAAGCCGCTGTTCGTGCGCAACCGCACGCCGGACCAGATCGCCGCGGCCGTCAAGGACGACCACGCGCAACTGCGCGACCCGGCCACCGACGAGAGCCGCCACAAGCCCGGCAAGGCCGAATGGCTGATCCTGGTCGGCACCTGCACCCACCTGGGCTGCGTGCCCACGGTGGGCGGCGGCGACTACGGCGGTTGGTTCTGCCCCTGCCACGGTTCGCACTACGACACGTCCGGCCGCATCCGTAAGGGTCCCGCGCCGAAGAACCTGGTGGTGCCGGACTACGTCTTCCTCTCCGACACCAAGATCAAGGTGGGCTGAGCCTGATGAGCGGACATTCCACCTACGAGCCGAAGACCGGCATCGAGCGCTGGCTCGACACCCGCCTTCCCATCGTGCGCTTCGCGTACGACACGGCCATCAGCTTCCCGACCCCGAAGAACCTCAACTACTGGTGGACCTTCGGCGGCATTCTGGCGCTCATGCTGGGCATCCAGCTTGTGACCGGCATCGTGCTCGCGATGCACTACGTGCCGCACGTCGACTACGCCTTCGCCTCGGTCGAACGCATCATGCGCGACGTCAACTACGGTTGGCTGATCCGCTACATGCACGCCAACGGCGCCTCGATGTTCTTCCTGGCGGTCTACCTGCACATCATCCGCAACCTCTACTACGGGTCGTACAAGGCCCCGCGCGAGGTGCTGTGGATCCTGGGCTGCCTGATCTACCTCGCCATGATGGCCACGGCCTTCATCGGCTACGTGCTGCCCTGGGGCCAGATGAGCTTCCACGGCGCCGTCGTGATCACCAACCTGTTCGGCGCCCTGCCGATCATCGGC
>NZ_JANINU010000332.1 GCF_024508875.1 Phenylobacterium sp. | reverse complement strand
GGCTGGTCACCGAGGCGATCTCGTCGATGTTCAGGCCCGAGGTGTTGGTGGCCAGAATCGCGCCCGGCTTACAGATCTTGTCGAGCTTGGCGAAGATGTCCTTCTTCACGTCCATCCGCTCGAACACGGCCTCGATCACGAGGTCGACGTCCTTGAAGGCCTCTTCCATCGACAGCGAGCCGGTGATCAGGCCGACGCGCTTTTCGGTCTCTTCCGGCTTGGCGGTCCGCGAGCGCTCGTAGTTCTTGCGGATGGTGGCCAGGCCCCGGTCCAGCGGCTCCTGCTGCTGCTCGACGATCACCACCGGGATGCCGACGTTGGCGAAGTTCATCGCGATGCCGCCGCCCATGGTGCCGGCGCCGATGATGCCGACCTTGTTGATGGCGCGGGTCGGGGTGTCGTCCGGCACGTCCGGGATCTTGTTCGCCTGGCGCTCGGCGAAGAAGTAGTAGCGCTGGGCCGCCGACTGCTGGCCCATCATCAGGCCCATGAACAGCTTGCGCTCCTCGGCCAGGCCTTCCTCGAAGGTGGCCGAATTCACCGCCGCCTCGATGCACTTGATGTTGGCTTCCGGCGCGTCGAAGCCGCGGAACTTGCGGGCGTTCTTCTTTCGGAATTCGGCGAAGATCTCGGGCTTTCCCTTCGCCGCTTCCAGCTTGGTGTTGTTCTCGCTGATCTTCACCAGCGGCTTGTTCTCGGCGACGCACTTGTTCGCGAAGGCGAGGGCGCCGTCCTTCAGCTTGCCTTCCTCGACCAGCTCGTCGACCAGGCCCAGCTTCGCGGCCTCCGGCGCCGGCACGTGGCGCCCCGAGGTCATCATCTCCAGGGCGTTCTCCACGCCCACCACGCGCGGCAGGCGCTGGGTGCCGCCGGCGCCCGGCAGCAGGCCCAGGGCCACTTCCGGCAGGCCCAGGCGGGCCGAGGGGACCGCCACGCGGTAGTGCGCGCACAGCGCCACTTCCAGGCCGCCGCCCAGCGCCGTGCCGTGGATCGCCGCGACGACGGGCTTCGGCGAGCTCTCCATCATCTGCTGCACGTCGAACAGGCTGGCGCCCTTCGAGGCGCCGCCGAATTCGGTGATGTCGGCGCCGGCGATGAAGGTGCGGCCGTCGCAGATCAGCACGATGGCCTTGGCGTCGCTGGCGATGGCCTGCTTGAAGCCTTCGTACAGGCCGTCGCGGACGTTGGCCGACAGCGCGTTCACCGGCGGCGAATTCAGGGTCACGACGGCGACGTCGCCCTCGCGGGTCAGCGTGGTCACCGAATTGATCTCGGTCATGTGGCTTCCTCGAAATGGCTGGCCGACCGCTCGCTCAAATATCTGGCGGTCGCGAAATTCAAACGCGTGTTATAGGCCTCGGCCGGCAGGGCCAAGTCAATTCCCGGCCGCGCTGTCAGGCGAAGTGGACACCGGTTCGCCGCCCGGACAGCGCGGGGGGAATGAAGCACGTTGGAGCCTTGCCGCAACGACATGGAAGGGGAGGGCCCGCATGGCCTCTAATCTGTTCTCGCTCGACGGTAAGGTCGCGCTGGTCACCGGTGGCTCGCGCGGCATCGGAAAGATGATCGCCAAGGGCTTCCTCGAGGCCGGCTGCCGCAAGGTCTACATCACCGCCCGCAAGGCCGCCGCCTGCGACGCCACCGCCGAGGAGCTGGGTCCGCAATGCGTGTCGATCCCGGTCGACATCTCGACGGTCGAGGGGTGCAAGATGCTGACCGAGCGCTACCTCAGCCATGAGGACAAGCTCGACATCCTGCTGAACAACGCCGGCGCCGCCTGGGGCGCGGACTTCGACGAATTCCCGGAGAGCGGCTGGGACAAGGTCGTGGACCTCAATCTCAAATCGCCCTTCTTCCTGACCCAGGCCCTGCACAAGACCCTGACCGCCTCGGCCACGCACGCGCGGCCGGCCAAGGTGATCAACATCGCCTCGATCGACGGCATCCGCCTGAACCCGCAGGAGACCTACAGCTATCACGCCTCCAAGGCAGGCCTGATCTACCTGACGCGCCGCATGGCCGCGCGGCTGATCCAGGACAACATCGTCATGAGCGCCATCGCGCCGGGCGCCTTCGCCTCCGAGATGAACCGCGTGGCCCGCGACGCCGGCGACGAAGTGGCCAAGCGCATCCCGTCGCGCCGCATCGGCACGGACGAGGACATGCAGGGCGTGGCGATCTACCTGGCCAGCCGCGCGGGCGACTACGTGGTCGGCGAGACCATCGCCGTCGACGGCGGCGTGGCCCTGGCTCAGATGGGTGTCTGACGCCGGGTCCTTGGAGCCGTCCGTGTGACGGTTCTGCGTCCGCCGAACGCGGTTAACCGTAGAGTCGGGCGGAGGGGGACCGGCCGGTCTTCCGGCGGGTGGAGCGCAAAGGGTCTACTGCTCCGAGCCAGATCTCACCCCCTCCACCATGACCCTTCGATCACGCGGCCTGGATCGTCATCTGGGTCTGGATGACCAGCGCCAGCAGCTTGCCCTCGGCGTTGGTGATCCGGGTCTGCCAGACCGACGAGCGCCGCCCGACGTGCAGCGGCGTCGCCTCGCCCTCCACCGTCGAGCCCACCGGCGCGCCGCCCAGGAAATTGGTCTTGCTCTCCAGTGTGGTCGTCCGAGCGCCCTCGGGCAGGTTCAGCACCCCGCCGATGGCGCCCAAGGCGTCGGCGAAGGCCATGTAGGCGCCGCCGTGCAGGATGCCGCCGGCGGTGCAGAGGTGGTCCCGCACCACCAGCCGCCCGTGCACGCGCGCCTTGCTCGCCTCCACGATCTCCACGCCCATCAGGTTGGAAAAGGGCATTCCCGTATCGGCCAAGGCGGCGTCCTCCTTCGTTTCCCCGCAGATTGGACGCGAGGCCTGCACAAGGCCATGACCCGAGAGGTCATGAACGCGATGCATCTTCCATCGGCGGCGCGTCAGCCTATCTGAAGGGCCGGTCAGGTCCGCTCGGTTGCCTTGGCCGGCCGCAGAGCGTAACGGGACGCTCCCTCAAGACTTAGGAGACGCCAATGGGTTACCGGGTCGCCGTCGTCGGCGCCACGGGCAACGTGGGCCGCGAGATGCTGAACATCCTCGAGGAGGTGAACTTCCCCGTGGACGAGATTCACGCGATCGCCTCGCGCAAATCCATCGGCGTGGAAGTCTCGTTCGGCGAGAAGATCCTGAAGTGCCAGGATGTCGAGCAGTTCGACTTCTCCAAGGTCGATCTCGTGCTGATGAGCGTCTCGGGAACCTTCTCCAAGGAATGGTCGCCCAAGATCGGCGCCGCCGGCCCCATCGTCATCGACAACTCCTCGGCCTGGCGCATGGACCCGGACGTCCCGCTGATCGTGCCCGAGGTGAACCCCGACGACGTCAGCTACGCCCACAAGAAAAACATCATCGCCAACCCCAACTGCTCGACGGCGCAGCTCGTCGTGGCGCTGAAGCCGCTGCACGACGCGGCCAAGATCAAGCGCGTGGTGGTGGCGACCTACCAGTCGGTCTCCGGCGCCGGCAAGGAAGGCATGGACGAGCTCTGGGACCAGACGAAGGGCATCTTCGTCCTGGGCGCGCCGCCGCCCAAGAAGTTCCCCAAGCAGATCGCCTTCAACGTCATCCCCTTCATCGGGTCGTTCCAGGACGACGGCTACACCGATGAGGAAGCCAAGATGTGGAACGAGACCCACAAGATGATCGACCCGGCCATCAAGCTGACGGTCACCTGCGTGCGCGTGCCGGTCATGGTCGGCCATTCCGAGGCGGTGAACATCGAGTTCGAAAACCCGCTCGACGAGGACGAGGCGCGCGACCTGCTGCGCGAGAGCCCCGGGGTGATCGTCGTCGATAAGCGCGATCCCACCGGCTACATCACGCCGAAGGAATCGCAGGGCGAGTTCCCGGTCTACGTCAGCCGCATCCGCAAGGACCCGACTGTCGAGCACGGCCTCAACATGTGGGTGGTCGCCGACAACCTGCGGAAGGGCGCCGCCCTCAACGCGGTCCAGATCGCCGAACTGCTGCACGAGCGCGGCCTCATCAAGTCCAAGGTGGTGGCCTAGGATGACCTCGCCGTCAGCGTCCGGCGAAGCCCGCCTGGCGCTGACAGCCGGGGCCGCCTGCTATGTGATCTGGGGCTTCGTGCCCCTGGTCTTCCAGGCGATCGGCGCCATGGGCGTTGGTCCGTGGGAGATCCTCGCCCATCGCATCCTGTGGAGCATCCCGACCGCGCTGGTGTTCGTCGCCCTGGCGAAGCAGGGCGACCAAGCGATGGCGGTGGTCCGCAATCCGAAGACCCTGGCCTGGCTCTTCCTGTCGTCGCTCCTGATCGCCACGAACTGGGTCGTGTTCATCTGGTCTGTGACGTCCGGCCGGCTGCTTGAAGCCAGTCTCGGCTACTACATCAACCCGCTGGTTGTGATGGCGGCGGGCGCCCTGGTGTTTCGCGAGCGCATCGACCGCATCGGCATGGCGGCCATCGGCCTCGCCCTCGTCGGCGTCGCGATCCAGGCCGTGGCGCTGGGTCATCCGCCGTGGATCTCGCTCATTCTCGCCTTCAGCTTCGGCGGCTACGGCGTCGTGCGCAAACAGGTCGCGGCCGAGGCCCAGACCGGGTTCCTGGTCGAGACCCTCTTGGTGGGCGGTGTCGCCGCCGCCTACATCGTCTGGCTGACGGGACACGGCGGCGGCCACTTCGGCGACCCGATCGCGGCGGCGTGGCTGATCGCCTGCGGCCCCATCACGGCGATCCCGCTGGTGCTCTTCTCCTGGGCCGCGCGCCGCATCCCGCTGTCGATGATGGGCTTCCTGCAGTTCATCTCGCCGACCATCAGCTTCTTCATCGGCCTCTCCCAGGGCGAGCCCTTCACCCCGGTCAGGGCGCTCTCCTTCGCCTTCATCTGGGGCGGGGCGGCGGTGTTCCTGTTCGGCGCCTGGCGTCGCTCGCGCGCCGTGATGCGCGCCACCCGTGAGGTCGCCGAGGCGGCGGCGGAGTAGTCCGCGCCGATTTGCGAAATCGCATATCCGCAGTGCGAAAACGCTGATCTATGCAGCGTTCAGATAGAGGTATCTATCTGACGTCCAGACGGACAGCCCCGCTCCCTCGGGGTCGCAACCGAAACTCATGGTGTGTGTCATGACCTTCGCCCGCTTCGAAGCTTCGTTCGACCGGATCGCCCCCGCCTTCCTCGTGGCCCTGGGCCTGGTCGCCGCCCTCGCGATCGCCGTCATCGGCGGATAGGCGCGGCGCATCGCCGATCGGACAAGGGCCCCGCGTGGGCCCTTTTTCGTGCGCGTCAGAGTGCGGCGTAGGCCGCCTCGATCAGCCGCCTGGGCCGCTCGTCGCCCATCAGCGCGACGCCCTGCTTGTTCATGACGTAGGCGCCGCCCAGCTTCCGCTCGGGATCGGCGAAGGCGCATGAGCCGCCCCAGCCCGAATGGCCGAACGTCCGCGCGCCCGGCCCCCACGGGAAGTTCGGCGCGTTGCGCATGAACCCCGCCGCCCAGCTCATGAAGAACGGCAGCACCAGGTCCTGGCCGCGGATCCGCTCGCGGCTCGCCTCGGCGATCAGGGCCGGCGACAGGATCTCGCCGCCGTCCAGCCAGCCGTCGTTCGCCAGCGCGCCCAGCAGCTTCGCCAGCGCTTCGGCCGTGGCGTGGCCGTTGGCCGAGGGGATCTCCATCCGCCGCCAGTCGGCCTGGCCGCGCCCGGACGCCGACGACCACGGCGTCAGGAAGGCCGCCTTGGTGGGTTCGTTGACCTCGCCGAAATCCGGCACGGCGCTGGGCCGCTGCAGCTCGGCCACACGGCCATGCTCGGCGTCGGGCAGGCCGATCCACAGGTCCAACCCGTAGGGGCGGGCGACGTCCTCGGCCAGCGCCGTTCCCAGCGTGCGCCCGTCCACGCGCCGGAAGATCTCGCCGGTGATGTAGCCGATCGTGATCGGGTGGTAGCCGCTGGCGGTCCCCACGGGCCACATCGGCGCCATCGCCGCCAGCTTCTCGCAGATCGCCGCCGGATCGAACCACAGCCCCGGGTCCATCGGCTCTGGGAAGCCGGACAGGCCCGCCTGGTGCGAGATCACCTGCTCGATCGTCACCGCGTCCTTCCCGGCCTGGGCGAACTCGGGCCAGACGCTGGCGACCGTCTGGCCGTAGTCCAGCTTCCCCGCGTCCACCAGCCGGGCGATCATCAGCGAAGCGACCGCCTTCGTGGTGGAGAACACCGGCGCCAGCGTGCGTTCGTCCCAGGCCACGGCGCGCCTGCGGTCGGCGAACCCGCTCCACAGGTCCAGCACCACCTCCCCGGCCTCGACCAGGGTGAAGCGGGCGCCCAGCTCCTCGCCCGCTGCGAAGCTGGCGGCGAACAGATCCTTCACCTGGGAAAACCGCGTGGGGGCGAACCCCGAGATCTCAACGCTCATAAGCGTTCAATACGCACTTCCGCGGTGGGATTCACGATCCGATCGGCCATGGCCACGATGGGCAGTTCCGGCGCCTTCCAGGCCTCGGCCATGGCGACGGTCTCGGCGGCGGCCCGCGCGGCGCGCTCGGCCGCCTCCCGTGGGTCGCGGCCGTGGACCAGTCCCGCGCCGAAGCAGGCGGTCACCAGGTCTCCCGTCCCGTTGGGCGCGCTCGGGCGCCGCGGATGGGCGAACAGCACGGCCTCCTCCTTGTCGACATAGAGCAGGCCGATCTCGCCGGGACCGGCCGGGGCGGAGGTGACCAGCGCGGGCTTGCCCAGCTTGCGGACCGCGTCGCGCGCCTCTTCCGCGGTGTCGATCTGCCGGTCGGCGAGGAAGCCCAGTTCCCACAGGTTCGGCGTGATCCAGTCGGCCTGCGGGACCAGTCGCCGCTCCACCGCTTCGGCGACCTCGTGCTTCACGTAGAGCCCGCGCGGCGCATCGCCCAGGATCGGGTCCACCAGCACCAGCGGGCGAGCGCCCCAGGCATCCGTGCGTTCGGCGTGCCGCACCCGCTCGATCACCCCGGCGGCGATCTCCACCTGTTCGGGATCGGAAAAGTGGCCGGTGATGATCAGGTCCACCAGGCCGAAGACGGCGTCGGCCTCGATGTCGCCCAGCATCCGCCGGAACACGTCGGGAGGCGTGACCTCGCCCTTGCCGCCCCGCGCCGGCGTGCGCCCGAACATCACGGTCGGCGCCAGCACCGGATCGATCTTGTGCGCCGCCAGCACATACTGCTGCGCCGCCCCGCCGATGCGGGACGCGGCGACGAACGAGGAAAGGATCAGCGCGAGAGGCACGGAAGGCGCCTCTACATCAAAGTTAGATGACTAACCAGCGTTCTTCCACCAGGGATGGTAAACGCGATGGCAAGACCTACTATAGATTGGGTCGACGGAATTGCCTCATCTCAGACGAAGAAGGGGCCGGCGGACATGCCGCGCGGCCCCCGATCCATCAGCCTGAAGCCGGCCCGTCTCCGCGTCTCGAAGACGGAGGCGTCCTAGTACCGGTAGTGCTCGGGCTTGAACGGGCCCTCGACGGTCACGCCGATGTAGTCGGCCTGGTCCTTCGACAGCTTCGTCAGCTTGGCGCCCAGCTTGTCGAGGTGGAGCATGGCCACCTTCTCGTCCAGGTGCTTGGGCAGGGTGTAGACCTTCTTCTCGTACTTGGCGCCGTTCACCCACAGCTCGATCTGGGCGAGCGTCTGGTTGGTGAAGCTGGCGCTCATCACGAAGGACGGGTGACCGGTCGCGTTGCCCAGGTTCACCAGTCGGCCTTCCGACAGCACGATGATCTTCTTGCCGTCGGGGAATTCCACGTGGTGGACCTGCGGCTTGATCTCGTCCCACTTGAAGTTGCGCAGGCCGGCGATCTGGATCTCGGAGTCGAAGTGGCCGATGTTCGCCACGATCGCGTTGTTCTTCATCTTGCGCATGTGGTCGACGGTGAGCACGTCCTTGTTGCCCGTCGCCGTGACGAAGATGTCGCCCTTGTCGGCCACGTCTTCCATCGTCACCACTTCATAGCCTTCCATCGCCGCCTGCAGGGCGCAGATCGGGTCGACTTCGGTGACCATGACGCGCGCGCCGCCGTTGCGGAGCGAAGCGGCCGAGCCCTTGCCCACGTCGCCGTAGCCCAGGACCACCGCGACCTTGCCGGCCAGCATCACGTCGGTGCCGCGGCGGATGGCGTCCACCAGGCTCTCGCGGCAGCCGTACAGGTTGTCGAACTTCGACTTGGTGACGCTGTCGTTGACGTTGATGGCCGTGAACGGCAGCTCGCCGCGCTCGTGCATCTGGTACAGGCGGTGCACGCCCGTGGTGGTCTCTTCCGACACGCCCTTACAAGCGTCGCGGATCGCCGTGTAGAAGCCGGGCTTCTCTTTCAGGTACCGCTTCATCACCGAGAAGAGGGCTTCCTCTTCCTCGTTGGTCGGGTTGTTCAGGACCGACGGGTCCTTCTCGGCCTTCGGGCCCAGGACGCAGAGCAGGGTGGCGTCGCCGCCGTCGTCCAGGATCAGGTTCGGGTAACCGCCGTCGTGCCACTCGAAAATCTTGTGGGCGTATTCCCAGTACTCGACCAGGGTCTCGCCCTTGATCGCGAAGACCGGCGTGCCGTTGGCGGCGATGGCCGCGGCGGCGTGGTCCTGGGTGGAGAAGATGTTGCAGGAGGCCCAGCGGACCTCGGCGCCGAGCGCTTCCAGCGTCTGGATCAGCACCGCGGTCTGGATGGTCATGTGCAGGGAGCCCGCGATCCGGGCGCCTTTCAGCGGCTGCGCCTTGCCGAACTCGGCGCGGACAGCCATCAGGCCCGGCATCTCGGTCTCGGCGATCTCGATCTCCTTGCGGCCGAAGTCGGCCAGCGAGATGTCTTTCACCACATAGTCGGTCATCGGGAATCCTGTCAGGTCCGACCGCCGATATTGCAGGCGATCAGGTGGGTTTGGGCGGTTCTATACCGGCGCCCGCCCAACCTCGCAAGAAACACATAAAGAAATCTTTATATGACCCAGGGCAGCGGAGCGGCCGCCAGGTGGCGCATGGCCTTGGTCGCGGACTTGAGGGTCTTGTCGCGGCGATGGTCGCGGGCGGCGAGCACGCTGCGGGCCGCCGCACGCCCCGCCCCGGCCGGCTTCAGGCGGGCCACCAGCCGATGCGCCACGGCGGCGTCGTTCAGCGCACCCAGCTCGTCCTGCAGCGTCTTGAGGCGCTTGAGGAACCGATCGACCTTGGACTTGTGGAAGAGCGGCGCGAACGCCTCCAGCGCATAGCGGAGCTTCTTGGCGTCGATCCGCAGATGGTGGCGGCCCGCATCGCCCAGATCCTCAAGCTCGGCGGCGCGGGCGGCGATCCGCTTCCACCGGCGGGCAAGCGCCTTGGCGGCGAACTCGCGGGCCGAGCCCTTGCGGCGCTTCTCATGCTTGCCGCTGAGCCAGGCGCCGGTCTCCACCCAGGCGGTGGCCTCCAGCACCAGGTCACGGAACCGCTTGGAGGCGACCGCGGCCTGGGCCTTGGCATGCGCGCCGGCGCGGGCGGCCTCGACCGCGGGCGCGAGCGCCGCGCCCGCCTCGCCGAGCGCGGCGTTGTCGCGGGCGAAGACGTCGAGGTCGCAGGCCTTCAGCAGCCACTTGAGCTCCGCGCGGATGGCCGGCGCCACCGCATCCTCGACGATCGGCTTGAAGGTGGCGATGGCGCTGCGCAGCCGGCGCACCGAGACGCGGAGCTGGTGCAGCACCGCCTCCCCGTCGGCCTCGCGCAGGATCAGCGCATTGGCGGCGATCTGGGTCAGCGCGTTGCGGGCGATGGCCTGGAAGGCCTCGGCGGCCGTGGTCCCGCGCTTGAGCTTGACCCGGTCCTGCTTGCGGGGGACCAGCCCGGCGCCGTCGCGCAAGGCCGCGCCCTGCGAGGCCTTGCCGTCGAAGGACAGGTAGAGCGGCGCGGTCTTGGCCAGCGACCGGGCGAGCGCGAACAGCGCTGTCGGCGGCCCCGCCTTCAGCTCCAGCTCGACCTCGGAGATGACGCGCTGGCGCTCCCCCGCCGTGACCGCGCCCTCGTCGATAGCCAGCTCGATCTCCGCGCCCTCATACAGGAAGGTGCGCTGGCGGCGCGTGACGGCGACGGTGAAGGCCGGCGCGAGCTTGCGCCGCTGGGCGGGCGAAAGCGCCTTGCGCAGGGCGGGCACCGTCAGGTCGAGTCCCTCGGCGGGCGCCGGGCCCTCATGCTCCTCGCGGGTGAAGCCCTCGCCCCGCTTCAGGGTCTGGACGCGCTTGCCGCCGCCCTCCCGGATGCGCAGCGAGATGTGGGCCGAACCCAGCCGCTTGTCGGGGGTGTCGTAATAGGTGGAGACCAGGGAACGGGTCTCCATACCGTCTCCAGGCGCGGCGGCCAGGACGGCGTCGAGATCCTGCGGCTCGCACAGGAACTTGAGCTCGATCTCCTCGCTCGCCAGGCAAGCCTCCTACCGTCCCCGACACCGGGATCACCCTAGACTCGAATCCGCGGGCCGGGAATTGAGCAGGGTCAAATCGCCGATCCGTTGCTTCCGCAACGGCGCACAGTGTAAGGCGCAGCGACCTTTGCGAAGGAGCTTCCCATGAACGCCCACGTCCGCCCTGAAGGTTCCGCCCAACCCCGACATGACTGGACGCTCGACGAGATCGAGGCGCTGTTCGAGCTGCCCTTCGCCGAGCTGGTGTTCCGCGCCGCCGAGATCCACCGCGCCTGGTTCGATCCCACCGAGGTGCAGCTGTCGCAGCTGCTCAGCGTGAAGACGGGCGGCTGTCCCGAGAACTGCGGCTATTGCAGCCAGAGCCAGCACTTCAAGACCGGCGTGGCGGCCAGCAAGCTGATGGACGCCGGCGCCGTGATCGCCGCCGCGGCCGAGGCCAAGGCCGGAGGGGCGCAGCGCTTCTGCATGGGCGCCGCCTGGCGCGATCTGAAGGATCGCGACGTGCCGAAGGTGGCGGAGATGATCTCCGGCGTGAAGGCGCTGGGGCTGGAGACCTGCGCGACGCTGGGCATGCTGACCCGCGACCAGGCCCAGGCCCTGAAGGACGCCGGCCTCGACTACTACAACCACAACCTCGACACCGGGCCGGACTATTACGACAAGGTGGTCACCACGCGGACCTACCAGGACCGGCTGGACACCCTCGAGGCCGTGCGCTCGGTGGGGATGAACACCTGCTGCGGCGGCATTGTCGGCATGGGCGAGACCCGGAAGGACCGCGCCGGCCTGCTGCATGCGCTGGCCACCCTGCCGGCCCACCCGGACAGCCTGCCGATCAACGACCTGATGCCGATCCCCGGCACGCCGCTGGGGGGTTCGGAAGCCGTCGACGGCTTCGAGTTCGTCCGCATGATCGCGGTGGCGCGGATCGTCTGCCCGAAGACCGTGGTGCGGCTTTCGGCCGGCCGCGAGCATATGAGCCGTGAACTGCAGGCCCTGTGCTTCCTGGCGGGCGCCAATTCCATGTTCATCGGCGGCAAGCTGCTGACCACCGCCAATCCGGACAAGCACACCGACGCCGCCCTGATGGCCGACCTCGGCATGAAGCCGATGGGCGCGAAGCAGTCCGTCTCCGCCTAGACCCTCAGCCCCGGAGAGACGGACCGCCCGGGCGCGGAGGATGCAACCGGCCCTCGAAGGGACGGTTGTCCAGACACGCCCCTCCTGGAATCAACCTAGGCCATACACGCCTGGGTTGGCTGTCCGGCGCCCGACATAGGCCTCAGCGTGAGATTTCAGGAACCACGAAAAACACGAACGTTCTCCGGCTGGCGCTAAGCCAGAAGAAGCGAACCACGGACGACACGGAAAGCACGGATGAGCGCGCGAAGCGCGTCTCCATTCGATCTGTCGAGCTTCTGACAAACCGTGCGAGTAATTCGGTAAGCACGGGCCCGACTTGTGAGCGCTTCGCGCGGATGTCGCTGACACGTCTGTGCTTTCCGTGTTGTCCGTGGCCTGTCTCGCGGCCTGGATGGCGGACGCTCACATGGCCAAGGTGACGTTCGCATTTTTCGGGTTCAATCTTCAGCATGACCGCCAGCCATCCCCTCGACCGTCCCGTCTGGAGCGCGCTTACGACGCGGCAGGCGCCCTTGGCGGAGGGGGCCGGGCCGGCGCTGCGGTTCCAGGCGCCCTATGGGCTGTTCGCGGCGATGGCGGACGGATCGCCGGCCAGCCTGGCGGCCCTGCCGGAGCTGATCGCGCCGGACGGCGGGGTCGCGCTGGTGGAGGTCGAGCCGCCGCCGGCGGTTCCCGGAACCGAGGTCGTGTCGCGGGCGGGCATCTGGCAGATGGTCTGCGAGGCCCTGACGCCGGAGGCGCGGCCCGCCGATTTCGAGATCGTCGACCTGACCGACGCCGACGCCCCGGCCATGCTGGCGCTCGCGACCCTCACCGAGCCCGGCCCCTTCTTCGAGCGCACGCACCGGTTGGGCCAGTTCGTGGGCGTCAAGGTTGACGGCAAGCTGATCGCCATGGCCGGGGAGCGGATGAAGCCCGACGGCTTCACCGAGGTGAGCGGGGTCTGCACCGACCCGAACCACCGCGGAAAGGGCTATGCCGGGGCGCTGATGCGGGTGGTGGCTCAGCGGGTCGCCGAGCGTGGCGAGACCGCGTTCCTGCACTCCTATTCCCACAATAAGGGAGCCATCGCGCTCTATGAGAGCCTGGGGTTCAGGCTGAGGTCCGAACTGTCGATGACGGTGCTGCGGAGAGCCTAGCGGAAGAAGCTGCACGGCCACGCTTGCCTAGGGTTTGGTTAACGCCTTCGCTAAGTGCTTGAAACCGTGGGTGGCGCCATGGCGCACGCCGATTGCATCCTGAACGGCGACCGACAGGAGCCGTCCATGCAAGTCAACGCCAACAACCCGCTACTGGCCGCCGGCGGCGCCCAGAAGACCCAGGCGCCCACCGGCTTCTTCGCCACCGCGCCCGCCGAGCAGACCGGCGCGCGGAAGGAATTCTCCGACTTCATGAAGAAGTCGCCGGCCGAGCAGATGCGCGACCAAATCCTGAAATCGATGGGCCTGGACGAGGAGAAGCTGAAGGCGATGCCGGCCGAGCAGCGCAAGGCGATCGAGGACAAGATCAAGGAGATGATCAAGACCAAGATCGAGCAGGCGGAGAAGGAGAAGAAGGGCGTCTTCGTCGACATCAAGGCCTGAGGATATCGCCCCAGGGGACGTCTGCGAGCGCGATATCCCACACCCGCTCGCCTGGCGAATGCCGTGATGAGCGGCGTTGGCGACAAAACTCGAGCTTTTCGCACCCCTCCATTTTCCCTTCGCGGTGTCAGCAGATGTCGGCGGCGGACGGCGTGATGCGTCCTTGGGGGTAGCTTGAGCTGTCGGGGCCGCCTATGTGGCGGGGACGCCGCGAGGAGGCCCGCTTGTCGCCGATCATTTCCGTTTCCGGCCTGTCCAAGACCTATGCCGGCGGGTTCCAGGCGCTGAAGGGCGTCGACCTCGAGATTCGCCGCGGCGAGATCTTCGCCCTGCTCGGCCCCAACGGGGCGGGCAAGACCACCCTGATCAGCATCATCTGCGGCATCGTCCGCGCCAGCACCGGCACGGTGCTGGCCGATGGCCACGATATCGTGCGCGAGTACCGCCAGGCGCGCTCGAAGATCGGCCTGGTGCCGCAGGAGCTGAACACCGACGCCTTCGAGAGCGTCTGGGACACGGTGAAGTTCTCGCGCGGGCTGTTCGGCAAGCCGCCGAACCCGGCCCACCTGGAGAAGGTGCTGAAGAGCCTGAGCCTCTGGGACAAGAAGGACTCGAAGATCATGGCGCTGTCCGGCGGGATGAAGCGCCGGGTGATGATCGCCAAGGCGCTGTCCCACGAGCCGCAGATCCTGTTCCTCGACGAACCCACCGCCGGGGTCGACGTCGAGCTGCGGCGCGACATGTGGGAGATGGTGCGGGGCCTGCGCGAAAGCGGGGTCACCATCATCCTGACTACCCACTACATCGAAGAGGCCGAGGAGATGGCCGACCGGATCGGGGTGATCTCCAAGGGCGAGATCGTCCTGGTCGAAGACAAGGACGTGCTGATGCGCAAGCTCGGCAAGAAGCAGCTCACCCTGCATCTGCAGGAGCCGCTCAAGGCGATCCCGGCCGAACTGGCCTCGGAGCCGCTGGAACTGTCCAACGACGGGCTGGACCTGGTCTACACCTTCGACGCCCAGGCCGACCGCACCGGCATCGCCGGCCTGCTGCGCCGCCTCGGCGATCACGGCATCGATTTCAAGGACCTGAAGACCGAGGAGTCCTCGCTGGAGGAGATCTTCGTGAGCCTGGTGAGGAGCCGGCCGTGAACATTCATGCGATCCGCGCCATCTACATCTTCGAGCTGGCCCGCACCTGGCGGACCCTCCTGCAATCGATCGCCTCGCCGGTGATCTCGACCTCGCTCTATTTCATCGTGTTCGGCGCCGCGATCGGGGCGCGCATGGCGAAGATCGACGGGGTGACCTACGGCGCCTTCATCGTGCCGGGCCTGATCATGCTGTCGATCCTGACCGAGAGCATCTCCAACGCCAGCTTCGGGATCTACATGCCGAAGTTCTCGGGCACGATCTACGAGGTGCTGTCGGCGCCGATCTCCGCCCTGGAGATCGTGGTCGGCTATGTCGGCGCGGCGGCCACCAAGAGCGTGATCCTGGGCCTGATCATCATGGCCACGGCGCGGCTGTTCGTGCCGTTCTCGGTGATCCACCCCTTCGTGATGATCTCGTTCCTGGTCCTGACCTCGGTGACCTTCTCGCTGTTCGGCTTCGTGATCGGGGTCTGGGCCGATGGCTGGGAGAAGCTGCAGATCGTGCCGATGATGATCGTGACGCCGCTGACCTTCCTGGGCGGCAGCTTCTACTCGATCTCGATGTTGCCCGGCGTCTGGCAGAAGATCGCCCTGTTCAACCCGGTGGTCTACCTGGTGAGCGGCTTCCGCTGGGCCTTCTACGGGGTGTCGGACGTGAAGGTCGGGGTGAGCCTGGCGGCCACCTTCGGCTTCATGGTGCTGTGCCTGGCGGCGATCTCGTGGATCTTCCGCACGGGGTACAAGCTGAAGACCTAGGGGTTCGTGGGGCGCCGCCGGGCGCTATTCGTCTTCGTCGAAGCGCGCCGCGACGAGGGCGGTAAGGGCTTCGAGCGCCTGGGCGGCTTCGGGCCCCTCGGCCTCGATCTCGATGGCGCAGCCGGGGCCGGCGGCGAGCATCATCAGGCCCATGATCGAGCGCGCATCGACGGTCTGGCCGTCCTTGGAGACCTTGACCTCGGCGTCGAAGGTCGAGGCCAGCTTGACGAACTTGGCCGAGGCCCGGGCGTGGAGGCCGCGCTTGTTGACGATGTCGACGCTGCCCGTCGCCGTCACTTTTCCCCCGCCAGGACGTAGGAGGCGACGGAGATGTACTTGCGCCCGGCCTCCTGGGCGTGGGCGACGCAGTCTTCCAGGTTCAGTTTGGTGCGGACGCTGGCGAGCTTGATCAGCATGGGTAGGTTGAGCCCGGCGATCACCTCGGCCTTGGTCTGCTCCATGACCGAGATGGCGAGATTCGACGGCGTGCCGCCGAACATGTCGGTGAGCAGGATGACGCCGGCGCCGGTGTCCACGCGGCCGCAGGCGGCGAGGATGTCCTGGCGGCGCTTTTCCATGTCGTCCTCGGGACCGATGCATATGGCGGCCACCGCTGATTGCGGGCCGACCACATGCTCCATGGCGAAGACGAATTCCTCGGCCAGGCGCCCGTGGGTGACGATCACGAGGCCGATCATTTGAACTCTCTCAAGGGGTATCCCCACCCGGCCGCGGGGGTTCGGCGGCCACGCGGGCGGATTGATACGCTCCTTCCGCGCCGGCTCCAAGATGCTGCAATGCGCGACGCAGTTTCGCAGGCGCAGCGGATTCAAGCAGCGGGAGAACGATTTCGGGAAGGCTCAACCCCTCGTAGGCGCCGAAGGCCGGGTCGGGGAGGCGCTCGGGCGTCCCGTCGCGAACGCTGAGGACGATGCGGCAGAAGGCGAGCGCCGGATGGGGCAGAACGCCCAGGCCGCGCACCTCGACCAGGCCGGCGAGCGGGCCGGGGGCCCGGCCGTAGAGCGCGTCGCCCGAGGCCCAGACCATCGTGCGGTCGTCGGCGACCAGGCGGAAGCCGGCCTCGAGGCAGCGCAGGGCGAGGTCGCTCTTGCCCGCCCCCGAAGCGCCCTGGATGAGCGCGCCGCGCCATCCGGAGCGGGTGTGGAGGGCGATGAGGCCCGCGTGGAGGGTGGCGGTCATGCGACCTCCCCCAGGGTGAAGAAGAATTGGAACCACGAACCCACACGAACCGCCATGAACGGCTTGCTTGAGAAGCTGGTGCTCGTGCGACGGAGCGCTGCGCGCTCTTGTTCGTGTGGGTTCGTGTGGTCCGTGGTTCCGCCGTCATGCGGGTTTGGGAGGCGGGTCACGGCCTTACCGCTTGGCTTCCGGAAGGCGGACGACGAAGCGGGCGCCGAGGATCTTGCCGTCGGCGTCGGTGCGGTTCTCGGCGTGGATCTCGCCGCTCTGGGCGCCGACGATCTGGCGGGCGATGGAGAGGCCGAGGCCGGAATTGCCGCCGAAGGCCGCGCCCTTGGGCCGCGAGGTGTAGAACCGCTCGAACACCGTCTCGAGATTGTCGGGCGGGATGCCGGGGCCGTCGTCGTCGACCGTGACCACCGCGTCGCCGCGCACCCGCTCCAGCGCGACACGCACCTGGCCGCCCGGCGGGCTGAAGGAGCGGGCGTTGTCGATCAGGTTGCGGAACACCTGGCCCAGCGGACCCTCGCGGCCGGAGACCATAGCCGGGTCGATCGAGTCCGGCGGGGCGTAGGTGACGGTGACCTCGCCCGGCTTGGTGGAGGCCTCGTAGATCTGGACGATCTCGCCGATCAGCCGGCCGAGGTCGAAGGGCCGCATGTCCTCGCGCGACAGCTCGGCGTCCAGGCGCGAGGCGTTGGAGATGTCGGTCACCAGGCGGTCGAGGCGCTGGACGTCCTGCTTGAGGATGGCCAGCAGGCGCTCGCGCGCGGCGGGGTCCTGGACGATGTCGAGGGTCTCGACGGCGGAGCGCAGGGAGGTGAGCGGGTTCTTGATCTCGTGGGCCACGTCGGCGGCGAACCGCTCGATCGCGCCCATGCGCTCGGACTGGGCGTCGGTCATGGCTTCGAGCGCGCGGGTCAGGTCGCCGAGTTCGTCGTCGCGCTTGGCGAGGTCGGGCAGGGAGATGGAGCGGGCGCGCGACAGGCGCACCCGGTCGGCGGCGCGGGCCAGGCGGCGCACCGGCAGGGCGATCAGGGTGTTGAGCAGCAGGGACGAGACGAAGGTCACCGCGATCGACAGCAGGATGAACGGGAACAGGGCCGCGCGCTGGCGCGCGATGGTCTCGTCGACGTCATTGGCCTCGAGCGTCAGGACGCCGAGCACCGCCTGGACGTGCTGGATGGGGATCGAGACCGACACCACCCGCTCGCCGTCGTCCGAGCGGCGCATGCCGGCGACGTGCTTGCCGGTGAGCGCCTGGCCGACCTCGAAGGCCAAGGCCGCATTGGCGGCCTTGGGCGGCAGCTTGGCGGGACGCAGGCCGAGATCGATGCCGTCCTGCTGGCCGGGCGCCTTGGCCGGCGGCAGGACCTTCCACTCGACGCGGTCGGCGACCCAGTAGCTGTCGGCGATCAGCTTGCCGGTGTTGTCGAACAGCCGCGCGCGCTGGGTGCGCGGGTTGGAGAGGAGCTGCAGCAGCTGGCTGGCATAGCCCGGATCCATGGTCGGCGTCGGTTCGCCCACCGTGGCGGCCTGGTCGATGATGGTGGCGATCAGCTCGCCCTGGGTGGTCAAGCTGTCGATGCGGGCGATCACCAGGCCGCGGCGCAGTTCGTTCAGCACCAAGGCCCCGACGATGATGATCGCCAGGCCGAGCAGGTTGAGCACGATGATGAGCCGCCCCAGGCGCGAGCCCGGCAGCCAGCTCAGCCATCCCGGCTCGCCGCGGTCAGGATTCGCGGTATCGGTATCCGACGCCATAAAGGGTTTCGATCGCGTCGAACTCGGGGTCCACCTCGCGGAACTTCTTCCGCATGCGCTTGATATGGCTGTCGATGGTGCGGTCGTCGACATAGACCTGGTCGTCGTAGGCCGCGTCCAT
>NZ_JANINU010000331.1 GCF_024508875.1 Phenylobacterium sp. | reverse complement strand
AGACCCAGGAGGAGGCCCGCCGGATCAAGGAGGAGGAGCTCCGCCGCGCGGTCATGAACCTGGAGCAGAGCCAGGAGCAACTCTCGGAACTGGCCCGAAAGTACGAGGCCGAGAAGATCCGCGCCGAGGGCGCCAGCCAGGCCAAGAGCGAATTCCTGGCCAACATGAGCCACGAGTTGCGCACGCCGCTGAACGCCATCAACGGCTTCTCCGAGATCATGTCGGGCGAGATGTACGGCCCGCTCGGCGACGCCCGCTACCGCGACTACGCCCGCGACATCCTGAGTTCGGGCCAGCATCTGCTCGCCCTCATCAACGACATCCTCGACATGTCCAAGATCGAGGCCGGCAAGATGACCCTGCGCTTCGAGCCTGTCTGCCTCGAGGAGATCGCCGAGGACGCCCTGCGCCTGGTCCGCAACCGCGCCGAGTCGGCGGGCCTCAACCTGATCCTGGACTTCGTCGACCTGCCCGACGTGGAGGCCGACCATCGCGCCGTCAAGCAGGTGCTGCTGAACCTGCTTTCCAACGCCATCAAGTTCACCCCGCGCGGCGGCCGCGTGACCGTGCGCGGCGAGCGGCACGACGACCCGCTGGGCGAGCGTGTTCGGATCAGCGTGCAGGACACCGGCATCGGCATCTCGCCTCAGGACTTGGAGCGTCTGGCGCGGCCGTTCGAGCAGGTCGAGAGCCAGCATTCCAAGACCACCCAGGGCACCGGCCTCGGCCTGGCGCTCACCAAGTCCTTGGTCGAGATGCACGGCGGCCTGCTCGACCTGAAAAGCGCGCCCGGCCAGGGCACCGTCGCCAGCTTCGCCCTACCGGTCCGGCAGAGCCTGCCCGCCGGGGTCCCCGGGGCCGCCGCCGCGGCCTAGGCGCGGCCGGGCCAGCGCCTGGCCGAACGCCGCCCGCTCGTCGTGCGGCAGCGTCCCGGCGAAGGTGACGACCCGCCGGTCCATGGCCACCCGGACCTCGTGCTCCAGGGCCCGGGCCCGCTCCAGGTCGGCCATCGAAGTCTGCGGGTCGAACGGCTCGGCCCCCAGGCCCAGCATGGCCTCCCGCGCCAGCCGCCGCGCCTCCCGCGTCTTCGGCCCGTAGGTCGCGGCGAAGGCGGGGTTCTGGTCGCGCCAGGCCTGGCGATGCTCCGGCGGCAGCGCGCGGACCGCGGCCACCAGCGGGTTCCGCTGGGCCGCCGCCGCCATCATCCGCTCGCCCGGCGGCGCCTTGGCCTTCTCCAGTTGGGCGCCCACGAAGGCGCCCCCGATGAAGACGTTGAGCGCCAGCGAGGCGAACAGCGCGCCGAGCAGGATGGGACGAGCCATCATGCCTCCTCGTCGAGATAGAGGCCGAGGTCGTCGTCGCCGACGACCGCGACCAGTGCGTCCGCATCTGACGCAGAGGGCTGCGACGATGCCCCATGCAGTTGCGCCCCCACCAGAACGCCTGCGGCGCAGGCCGCCGCCAGGCCTGCGCCCATGCCGCCAGGTATGAGCCATCCCGCCCAACGGGGCCGGGATCGCGGCGCGCCCACGAGGATACGGCCGGCGAGGTCCGCCGACGCCTGCGGCGGAACGAAGGCGTCGAGCAGGACGTCGAGGTCGTCGGCGCGGGCAAGCACCTCGCCGGCCCACGCAGGCTTCTCCGCCATCAGCGCCGCGGCGGCCTCGCGCGCGGCTGCGGGCCAACGGGTCACGTCACCGCCATAGGCCTCGGCCAGGGTCTCGAAACGCTCGGGAGTCATGCCGTCCTCAAGCCTCCTTCAAGTCGATCAGCGCAGCCCGCAGCGCACGCCGGCCTCGGCCCAGCAGGCTCTCCAGAGCTTCGACGCTCACGCCCATCACGGCCGCGGCCTCGATGTTGCCCAGCTCCTGGTAGTGGCAGAGCACGATCGCCTCGCGCTGGCGATCCGGCAGCGCCTGCAAAGCCGCGTTCACGCGTCGAGCGGCGTCCAGCGCCTGGAGGCCGCGGTCCGGTCCCGGCCCCTCGTCCGCCTGCTCGGGCGGCTCGGCGTAGGCCAGCTCGCGCCGCCGGCGCAGCCGGTCGTAGCAAAGGTTCAACGCCACCCGGTGCAGCCAGGTGTCGAACCGCGCCTCGCCGGGCCGCCACTTCGGCGCCTGCTTCCAGACGCGCAGGAACGCTTCCTGCGCCACGTCCTCGGCCTCCTGAGCATCGCCCAGCATCCGTCCGGCCAGCGACAAGAGGCGAGGCAGCTTGCGGCCCACGACGGCGCGCGCCGCGGCCGGATCGCCCGACGCGACGCGCGACAAGAGCTCCTCGTCGGAATCTCCCAAGCCAGACCTCGCCTAGGACGACGGGACTATTCCGCGCCTGCGCCGCCACGCCGCTGCCGCATCATGAGCAACTCCTCCTTCGAGAGCCACCCGTCCTTGTTGGTGTCCGCCATCTGGAAGCGCCGATCCCCCGTCGCCGCCAGCTCGGCCTTGGTGACCGCGCCGTCCCCGTTGGCGTCCGCGCGCATGATCATGCCGCCAAAGCCGTGCCCGCCCCTGCCGCGCCGGCCTGCGCCCCGGCCACGCTCCGGCGCGGCGTCGGCCTCGTCCTTGCTGATCTTGCCGTCCTTGTTCGTATCGAGCCGGGCGAACAGGTGTTCCTGCCGTTGGCCGCTCATGGCCTTGAACTCGGCCAGGGTCACCTTGCCGTCGTTGTTGGTGTCGGGATTTGGCCGTTCGTGCCGGCCGGGTCCGGGCTGGGCCTGGGCGGCGGTGGCCAGGAGCGCGGCCGCGGCCGTGACGATAAGAATGCGGTTCATGTGTCCTCGGGACTATGCGTGTCGCCCCCGTCTCTTCCACGCCGTCCGGGGCGGGCTCCGTCGCTAGCCCCGCACCAATTCGAGATAGCCCCGCCGCGCGCCCGCCTGCGCCGCCTCCAGCCGCGTGCGGAGCGCCTTGAGCGTCTTCACCCCGCCGGCGCGCGCCAGCAGGGCCTGGAAGGCCTTCGGCTCCTGCGCAGGGTCGGGATTGTCGTCGAGGGCGACCTTCAGGAGCTGCGTCAGGTCCTGCTGCAGGCGCCATGCCTCGCCGAGCGCCGCGAGCGGATCGGGCGCGGCCAGGCCCGCCGCGCCCAGCCGGTCCAGGGCGCTCGCGGTATTGGGCGAAAGCGGCCCGCCCTCCGCGGCGTGGACGAGTTGCAGGAACTGGACGGCGAACTCGATGTCCACCAAGCCGCCAGGCGACAGCTTCAGGTCCCAGTCGCTCTTCGGCGGCCGCTCGCGTTCCAGCAGTTCGCGCATCTCGCGCACGTCCCGCGCGGTGCGCTTCGCGTCGCGTGGGCGGCGCAGCGCCGTCTCGATGGCGGCCTGGGCGTCGGTCGCGAAGGACTCCGACGTCGCCCAGACGACCCGGGCGCGGGTCAGGGCCAGCAATTCCCACGTTTCGGCCTCGCCCTCGTAGTAATGTCCGAACGCAGCGAAGCTTACGGCCACCGGTCCCTTGGTCCCCGACGGGCGCAGCTGCATGTCCACCTCATAGAGCTGCCCCTCGGTCGTCGGGCTGGAGAGCGCTGCGATCAGTCTCTGCGTGAACCGCCCGTAGAACGCCGATGCGTCCCAGCCCTTGAGTTCCGACATTCCGGCCGGGTCGTCGGCCCGGTAGAGCGTCATCAGGTCGAGATCCGACGTCGCGCTCATCTCCCGCGAGCCGCACTTGCCGAGGGCCACCACGGCCACCTCGCCCGGGAAGGCGCCGCCCATCCGCACGGCTTCGGCGAGGGCGGCCGGCGCCAGGCATTCGATGCAGACGTCGGCGAGGTCGGCGAAGGCGCGGCCGGCGACCTCGGCGGAAGCCGCCCCGCTCATCACCTGGACGCCAACGCGGAACGCCTGCTCCCGGTGCTGGCGGCGCACCACGTCCATGGCGGCCTCGAAGCCCTCCGCGCGTCCGACCGCCCGACGCATGTCGGCGCGCTCGACCGCGATGTCGATGGGCTCGAAGAAGTCCGGATCCAGCATGGCGTCGATGGCGGCCGGGCGCCGGGAGAGGGTGGCCGCCAGACGGGGCGCGAAGGCCAGGACCTGGACCACCAGCTCGAAAAGCTTGGGTTGCGCCAGGAACAGCGACTGAAGCTGCACGCCGGTGGAAAGCCCGCCGAAGAAGTCGCAAAACCGGTTGAAGGCCACATCGGGCGCGCCGGTCGCATGGGCCGCCTCCAGGAGCCGGGGCGCCAGGCGGGTGAAGAGCTCGCGGCCACGCTCCGTGCGCGTGGCCGCCACATGCCCATGGTGCCACGAGCGGATCGTCTGCGAAACGCGGGCCGGGTTCGAGAAGCCCATGCGGCCGATGGTGGCCAACGTCTCCGGATCGTCATCCACCCCGGTGAACACCAGGCTGCCGAAGCGCGAGGAGAGCTGCTCCTCCTCGGCGAACAGCTCGCCATAGCGGGCGTTCACGGTCTTGAGCGTGCGGGTGATCTCGGCGTCGAAACTGCGCAGCGGCGCATCCCCGGAGAGCGCCGCTACGCGCTTCCGGTCGGCGTCGGACTCGGGAAGCTTGTGGGTCTGCTCGTCCTCCAGCATCTGGATGCGATGCTCGACCGCGCGCAGGCGGCGGTAGGCGTCCGTCAGCTCGGCGGCGGCGGCCCGGGTCACGTGGCCGGCGTCGGCCAGCGCCTGGAGCGCGTCCAGGGTCCGGTTGCTGCGCAGCTCGGGATGGCGGCCTCCCAGGATCAACTGCTGGGTCTGCACGTAGAACTCGATCTCGCGGATGCCGCCGCGCCCCAGCTTGAGATCAACGCCTTTGGCCGAGACCCGCTCGTCCACCTTGTGGGCGTGGATCTGGCGCTTGATCGAATGGATGTCGGCGATCGCGGCGAAGTCGAGGTTCTTGCGCCAGATGTAGGGGATCAGCTCGCCCAGGAATGCGCCGGCCGCGACCTTGTCGCCCGCGCAGGGACGCGCCTTGATGAACGCCGCCCGCTCCCAGTTCTGGCCGACGCTCTCGTAGTAGTCGAGCGCCGCCGGCACCGGCACCGCCGGTGGCGTCGAGGAGGGGTCGGGCCGCAGCCGCAGGTCCATCCGGAAGACGTAGCCGTCGGGCGTCTTGGCCTGCATGAGGTCCGACACGCGGTGGGTCAGGCGGACCGCGAACGCCTGGGTTTCGTGCCCGTCGGCCAGCACCTCAGCCAACGTCTCGGGCTCGAAGAAGACAGAGACGTCGATGTCGCTGGAGTAGTTCAGCTCGAAGGCGCCCTGCTTGCCCATGGCCACACAGAACCAGCCAGGCACCGGTCCGCGCTCGCCATTGCCGAGCCGAAGCAGGCGTCCGGAGTCGAGCTCCCCCCGCGCCGCCGACCAGAGCGAGGCGGTCACCGCCGCGTCGGCGAAGCGGGTCAGGGCGCCGGTGACCTGGTCCAGCGCCCACACGCCACCGAGATCGGCGAGCGCGGTGAGCAGGTGCAGCTCCTGCTTCAGCAGCCGCAGAGGGGACTGCGCCGCCTCGGGCAGGAGGTCGGCCACGGCCTGCGTGCGATGCAGGATATCCGCCAGCCTGACTTCCGGATCGTCCGCGAGCAGGGCTGCGAGACGGCTGGGATCGCGCCGCGCCAGCCCGGCCAGATAGGGCGAGGCGCCGAACACCGGCGCCAGCGCGGGCCAGGCGCGCTCGAGCTCCGGCGTCCAGGCGCGGTCGGCGATGATGTCGCGCGCCCGCTCGGCCGCCCTGGCGTCCAGCACCGGACCGCAGGGCTTGAGCCCATCGGCGAGGATCACGCGCGCCATCTAGGCCCTCGGCAGGATGAAGGCGACGCGCAGGCCCGGGCCCATCTCGCCGACCTTGCCAGGACCTTCCGACAGCTCCAGGCGCCCTCCATGCGCCTCGGCCACCGCCGCCACCAGCGAGAGCCCGAGCCCGGCGCCGGGCTCGTTGCGGCTGTTCTCCAACCGCACGAAGCGCTGGATGACGCGCTCGCGGTCCTCGTCCGGCACGCCAGGACCGGTGTCGGTCACCGAGAACTCCACCTCTCCCGAGGAGCGGCGGCGGACCCGCAGCATGATCGCCCCGCCCGCCGGGGTGTACTTCACCGCGTTGTCGAGGATGTTGGCCAGCGCCTGCGCCAGGAATTCGCGGTTGCCCCGGACCGTCAGGTCCTTGGCGATTTCCGACGCGTACTCGATGTCCTTCTCCTCGCAGAACGGCTCGTAGAGCTCGCTGATGTCGGCCGCCAGATCGGCCGGGTCGAAGAGGGTCGGATTGGGGGCCTGGCCGGCGGCCTGCAGGCGGGCGATCGAGAGCACCGCCCCGAAGGTCTTCAGCACGCCGTCCGTGTCGTCGAGCGCCTGGGCCAGCGCCTCGGTCGCGTCGCCCTTTCCAGCCTCCACGTCGATGTAGGCGGTCTCCAGGCGCGCACGCAGGCGGGTAAGCGGCGAGCGCAGGTCGTGGGCGATGGCGTCGCCGGCGTGCTTGTGGCCCTGCATGGAGCGCTCCAGGCGGTCCAGCATCTCGTTGACGCCCTGGGCCAGTTCGTCGAACTCGTCGCGCGCGCCGCGCACCCTCGCGCGCACGCCCTGCTCGCCGTTGCGCACGCGCTCCACGACGCTGATCAGGTCGACCATGGTGCGGGACACGTTGCGGCTGACCAGCAGGCCGCCGGCAAGGCCCAGCAGCACCACCAAAGCCACCGAAGCCCAGAGCGCCCGCACCACGCGCGCCACGTAGGCCTCGTCCTCGCCGGCGTCGGCGCCGACGAACAGGATCTCACCGCCGTGCAGTTGCTGCTGCAGGCCGCGGGCTGGGTGCTTCACCTCCCGCCCCTCGGCGTCCATGTCGGTCACCTGGAATGTCGCCCAGGCCGGCTGGCCGGCGAAGTCCTCGACCGGGCTCTCCTCGATCGAGCCCGAGATGCGGCGGCCGTCCTTGGTGAGCAGCAGATAGAGGAACGGCTTTTCGCTGGCCGCCCGCTGGATCAGCGACTGGTTCACCGCGTCGATGCCCGCGCGGTCGTAGACGTCGACCAGCGAGCGCATTTCGCGCCGGATCTCCTGATCGGTGCGCCGCGTCGCCTCGCCGGCGGTGGCGACGTAGATGTAGGCCAGGAACGCGAAGGCCGCGCTGGCGAACAGCAGCACGAACAGCAAGGTCAGCCGGAACGGCGCCGTTCGGAAGATGCGCGGCATGCGCACGGCCACGCGCCGCGCCCCTTAAGCGTCGAGCCGGTAGCCCGCGCCACGCACGGTCTGCAGCATCGGACGATCGAAGCCCTTGTCGATCTTCGACCGCAGGCGGGAGATGTGCACGTCGATCACGTTGGTCTGCGGATCGAAGTGATAGTGCCAGACCTTCTCCAGCAGCATGGTGCGCGTCACCGACTGGCCGGCGTGGCGCATCATGAATTCCAGCAGCTGGAACTCGCGCGGCTGAAGGTCGATCTCCTTGCCCTGGCGATGAACCGTGCGGGCGATGAGGTCCATCTCCAGCTCGCCCACCTTGAGCAGGGTCTGCACCGAGCCCGTGTCGCGGCGGCGGGCCAGCGCCTCGATCCGGGCGATCAGCTCGGGGAAGGCATAGGGCTTGACCAGGTAGTCGTCGCCGCCCGCCTGCAGGCCATCGACGCGATCGCTCACCTCGCCCAGGGCCGAGAGGAACAGGACCGGCGTGCGATCTCCCTCCCGGCGCAGGGCCTCGACCAACTGCACGCCGTTCATCTTGGGCATCATGCGGTCGACGACCATGACGTCGAACTCGCCGTCGCGGGCGTGGGCGAGGCCGGCCTCGCCGTCGGCTCCGTGCGTGCAGTCGTGGCCAGCCTCGGTGAGGCCCTTCGCCATCGCTTCGGCCGCCTCGAGGTCGTCCTCGACGATCAGGATCCGCATCTGATTCCCATCCCCATCAGGTCTGGGAAACTAGCCCGAAATCTTGATCGGCAGGAAGGCGGTCCGGCCGTTCCGGTAGACGCCGACCAGGACGCTGGTGCGACCGGCCTTCTTGGCCGCCTCGACGATCGAGGCGAAGTCGCCCGGCTGGGCGACGGCCCGGCCATTCGCGAGGGTGATGACGTCCCCGCGGCGCAGCCCCTTGGAGCCGGCGTCCGACGACTGGTCGACATTGTCCACCACCGCCCCGCGCACCTCGGCCGGCAGGTTCAGCCGGTTGCGCGCCGGCTCGTCCAATGGGCTCAGCGACATGCCGAGCACCGGGGCCTGGCCGGCCGGCGGTGCTCCGGGCGCGCCCGGGCGGCCCGGACCGGAGCCGTTGTCGTTGGCCGCGAGCTCGCGTTCCGAGGGGCGCGTGCCGGAGCGCACGTTCACCTGCTGGCGCTTGCCGTCGCGGATGATGTCCAGCTTCAGGGTCTCGCCGGCCCGGACGCGCGCCACCTGACGGGTCAGGTCGGAAGAGCTCTTCACCGCCACGCCGTTCACGCCGGTGACGACGTCGCCGATCTGGACGCCGGCCCGCTGCGACGGGCCGCCTGGCGACAGGTCGGCCACGATGGCGCCCTTCTGGCCGTCCAGGCCCTGGGCCTCGGCCATCTCAGTGGTGAAGTTCTGGATCGTGGCGCCGATGTAGCCGCGCTCGATCTTGCCGCCGTTTATCAGTTGCTTGGTGACGCTGTCGGCGACCTCCGCGGGGATGGCGAAGCCGATGCCCACCGAGCCGCCCGACGGCGAGAAGATCGCCGTGTTCACGCCGATCACCCGGCCATAGACGTCGAAGGTCGGGCCGCCCGAGTTGCCCCGGTTGATGGGCGCGTCGATCTGGATGTAGTCGACGAAGGTCTCGCCGATGTCGCGGCCGTAGGCCGACACGATGCCGGCGGTCGCGGTGCCGCCCAGGCCGAACGGGTTGCCCACCGTGATGACCCAGTCGCCGACGCGCGGCTTGCCGGCGTTCTCGAAGTTCACGAACGGGTACGGGCCGCCGCGGCCCTTCACCTTGATCACCGCCAGGTCGGTGGCCTCGTCGCGGCCCACCACCTCGGCGTCGAGCTCGGTCTCGTCCTTCAGGACGACCTTGATGGTCTCGGCGTTCTCTACGACGTGGTTGTTGGTGACGATGTAGCCGTCGGCCGAGATGAAGAAGCCGGAGCCCGACGATTGCTGCGTCGGGAGGCGCGGCTGGCCCTTCTCGGTGCGACCACCCTGGTCGCTGCCGCCACCGTCGTTGTCGTCATCGCCGCCACCGCCGCGCGGGATCGGCAGTCCAAACGGCAGACCGGGGATCTGGCGCAGCGCGCTGGCGTCCACCCGGCTGGTGACGTTGATCGAGACGACCGCAGGCGAGACGCGGTCGAAGATGTCGGCGAACGACATCGGCGCGCCCGGGGGCGGCGCGAAGATCGGCGCGGTGGAGGCCTTGATCACGCCGCCCGTAAGCTGTGCATGCGCGGCGGGAAGCTGCATGCCTGCCCCCGCGACCGCGGCGGCCATGACGCCGGCGCCCGCGACGGCGCCCAGGAGATAACCGGTCTTCTTGGAAGTCATCAGCCTTCGTTTCCCTGCGCGCATCCTTGGACAAGCGGACCGCGCCCAAACAACCTAGGTCGGATGCACGGAAGTGCAACGATCGTTCAAGTTACGTTTAGGTCACCCTGCGCGCAGCTTCACGTCCAATCTTGGGCGCAAAGGTGTCAGGGTGTTTCGTCCTCGATCAGCCGCTGCACGCGCGCGGCCTCCGATGCATCCAATTCAGTCTCGGGCGCGCGGTTCCGCAGGCGCGCGAACAGCATCACGCCGCCGCCCAGCACCACGAGGAACGGCACGCCCCAGAGCGCCAGATTGCCGAGCGAAAAGCTGGGCTTCAGCAGCACGAACTCGCCATACCGGTCGATCAGGAACGCCTTGATGTCGGCGTCGCTCCGACCGACCTTTACCTGCTCGCGGACGATCTGGCGCAGGTCGCGGGCGAGGTCAGCCTCGCTGTCGTCGATCGATTCGTTCTGGCAGACGAGGCAGCGGACGTCCCGGAAGATCTCCCGCGCCCGAGCTTCCTGGGCCGGGTCTGGCAGCCGTTCGGCCGGGTCGGACGCCGCCGCCAGGCAGGCCACGCCGGCCAGGGCGGCGATGAGCGCCCGCAACCTCACGCCGCCGTCTCCCGGCGCCGTCCGACGCCCAGTCGAAGCCGCCGGTCCGACAGTGAGACCAGGCCGCCCAGGCCCATGATCACCGGCCCGACGAAGATCAGGCTGGCCCAGGGGTTCCAATAGGCCCGCACGAGATAGGTCCCGCCGTCGCGGCGTTCCCCCAAGACAAGGTAGATGTGGCTCAGGCCGCGATAGCAGATTCCGACTTCCGACGTGCTCTGGCCGCCGGTCGTGTAGAGGCGCCGCTCGGGCTGGACCTGGCAGACGCGCTCGCCCGCGCGGGTCACCGTGATCGTGCCGCGATCGGCGTCGTAGTTCGGGCCCGCCACCGGCACGACCGAGTCCAGGGTGAGATGGTAGGCGCCGACGTCCAGCCCGCCGCCCGTCGGCAGGGCCTCGGCGGCCTCGACCTTCCACGTTGTCTCGAAGACGGCGCCCAGCACGAACACCCCGAGTCCGAGGTGCGCGAGGGTCATCCCCCAGGCGCCGCGCGGCAGGCCGGTGAGTCGCCGCCAGGTTTCAGCCGCAGGAACGCGGAACGCGCGCGTGCGCTCGGCGATCTCGGCCAGCGCGCCGGCGATCAGCCAGCCGCCCAGGGCCACGCCCAGGACGCCGAACGCCTTCTTGGGGCTGACGATCGCCAGTGCGAGGAGCCCCGCGACCGCGGCGACGAGCAGTGCGATCCAGAGGCGTTGCACGACGCTCCGCGCGTCGCCCCGCTTCCAGGCCAGCAGCGGGCCCGCCGGCAGCAGGACCAGAAGCGCCACCATCAGCGGCGTGAAGGTGAGGTTGAAGTAGGGCGGGCCGACCGAGATCGCCTCTCCGTTCATGGCCTCGCGGATCAACGGATAGAGCGTGCCGAGCAGGACCGTGGCGGTCGCCGCCGCCAGCAAGATGTTGTTGAGCACAAGCGCGCTCTCACGGCTGACCGGCGCGAACATGCCGCCTTGGGCCAGCGTCGGCGCCCGCCAGGCGAAGAGCGCGAAGCCCAGCCCCGCCGTCACCGCCAGGATGATCAGCAGCAGCACGCCGCGGGTGGGATCGACCGCGAAGGCGTGGACCGAGGTCAGCACGCCCGAACGTACGAGGAAGGCGCCCAGCATGGAAAAGGTGAAGGCCGCCAGGGCCAGGAACACCGTCCAGCCGGCGAGGGCGCCCCGCTTCTCGGTCACGACGGCCGAATGCAGCAGGGCGGCGGCGATCAGCCAAGGCATGAAGCTGGCGTTCTCCACCGGGTCCCAGAACCACCAGCCGCCCCAGCCCAGTTCGTAGTAAGCCCAGAAGGCGCCTAGGGTGATACCGACGGTGAGCAGGCTCCACGCCGCCAGCGCCCACGGCCGCACCCAGCGCGACCAGGCCGCGTCGATGCGCCCTTCGATCAGGGCGGCGACGGCCAGCGAGAAGACCACCGACATGCCGACATAGCCAGCGTAGAGGAACGGCGGGTGCACCGCGAGCGCGGGGTCCTGCAGCAGCGGGTTCAGCGAGCGTCCCTCCACCGGCGGCGACGCCAGGCGGATCAGGGGATTCGAGGCGAAGACGGTGTAAGCGAGGAAGACCGTCCCCAGCAGACCCTGGGTGGCCACGGTAAGCGCGCGCAGGCCACGCGGCAGGTCCCGACCGAGCCCCGCGACCGCGGCGCCGAAGCCGGTGAGCGCCAGGCACCAGAGCAGCATCGAGCCTTCGTGGCTGCCCCACGTACCCGCGACCCGATAGAGCAGCGGCTTCTCCGTATGGGAGTTGGCGGCGACGTTCGCCACCGAGAAGTCCGACACCACGAACGCATGCATGAGGGCGGCGAAGGCCACGCCTACGGCAAGGAAGGCGCCCAGCGCCGCGCCTTCGCCCGCGCCGGCCAGGGTTGCGGAGCGGCGGACGCGGCCGACGACCGAGAGTGCGACCTGGGCGATGGACAACGCCAGCGCCAGCAACAGCGCGAAGGCGCCGGATTCGGCGATCATGTGCCCGACTGCGCCTTCCCATAGGGCTTGGCATCGTACGCCGGCGGCGGCGCGCCTTCTCCCCGCCATTCGCCCTGTTCCTTCAGGGCGTCGGCGACTTCCTTGGGCATGTAGGTCTCGTCATGCTTGGCCAGTACGCGCTTGGCCTCGAAGACGCCGTCACTGCGATAGTGGCCTTCCGCCACGATCCCCTGGCCCTCACGGAACAGGTCCGGCAGGTCGCCCTGGTAGTGGACCCGGTCGGCGGCGATCTTGTCCTGCACCGTGAACTCCACCCGACCGTCCGGATGCTTGACCACCGAGCCCGCCGCGACCAGCCCGCCCAATTGGATCGCCTGCCCAGGCGAGGGCTTGGCCGCCGCGGCCTGGGACGGGGTGTAGAACAGCGAAATGGAACTGCGCATGCCCCACAGCGTGAGGCCGACCGCGACGATCAGCACAGGCGCGATCACCGACAGCAGGAGAAGGCGCGTACGCGCCTTGCGGGATTTGGGGAGGAAACTCATCGCATCGGCTCCGTGCGCGCGGCCTCGTCCAGTTGCTGCGTCACCTGCGCGCGCTCGGCGTATCGGGCCCGGGCGCTGGCGTAGGCGGCGTCGCGTTTCGCAGTATCGCCCAGCACGGCATAGGCGCGCACCAGGCGCACCCAGCCGTCCGGATCGTCGGGGTTGGACTCTAGCCGCGTCGCGAGGCGCGCGACCATGCCCTGGATCATGGCGAGTTGCTGCGGATCGCCCGTAATGGGCGCCGCCTTGCCCTCGGCCTTGGCCAGCGCCTGCTCGACAGCGCCCCGCCGCTCGGCGTCGTCGGCCGGCAGGTCGGCCAGCAGCGACTTCAGGTCCGCCGCCGCCTCCGCCGACCGGCCGGCGTCGGCCTTGGCCGAGGCCAGGAAGTAGCGGGCGGTCGCGTTCTTCGGGTCCAGGGCCAGCAGCCGCGTGAAGGCGGCCTGGGCGTCGGCGTCGACCTTGCCCTGCGCCTCGAAGACCTCCGCTTCGCCCAGCAGTTGCCAGATGTCAGCGCGTTCGGGCGCGAGCTGGGCCGCCCGCCGCAGCGCACGCACCGCGGCGAACGGGTTCTGTGAGGCGCCTTCCGCCAGGCCCAGCAACCGGAAGCCTTCGGCCTCGTTCGGACGCGCCGCGGTGGCCTCGCGGAGCACAGCGGCGATCTCCGGCGCCGCCAGGGCGGAAAGGTCGGAGCCCCGCCACTTCGCCAGGCGTGCGGCGAAGGGCTGGTCGCCGAAGCCGGGCGAGCCCAGCGCGAGGTACAGGCCGAGCGCCAGGGCGGGAGCCGCGGTAACGGCCAACAGCACGGCGCGGCGCGCCTTCGGGTCGGCGCTCCAGGCCTGCTGCGGCGCGTCGGCGGCCGCCAGCAGACGACGCCCAGCCTCCGCATGGGCGGCCTTGCGCTCGGCCTCGCCCATGAGCCCGCGCTCGGCGAGCTCGTCGATCTCGGAAAGCTGGCGCTTGTAGAGGACGGGCGCAGGGTCGGCCGCCTCGGCCCGGGCGGCGGCGCCGGCGGCGCGGAACAGGATCAGGCCCGCCGCGGCGGCAGTAAGGACGCCGACCACAGCCCAGAAGACGAACATGCGGCGCGTGTAGCCGAAAGCGGCTGGGCGCGCGAGTGAGACTCTTTAGCCGTCGTGGTGGTTGGAGCTGTCGGGGTTAAGCACGGCGTGGGCCCGGCGCCGCACGATCTCGCCGGCCTTAGCGCCTCGCACCAGCGCGTCGAAGTCGGCCGCATGGCGCAGGAATGTCTCGGCGACGCCCCGGTCTTCGACCTCGTCGCTTCGGAGAAGGTCGACCACCTCGTCGACGTAGTGGTCCAGGTATTCGCCGAGCTTCTCGGTCATCTTGTTGCGGGCCGTGGAGAACCCGCCGTAGTTCGCCGCGCTGCGCAGTTCCTCGGAGAACGACAGCAGGGCCGTCGCGCTGTCCACCAGCCGCGTTTCGGGCGGATCGGTCAGGCGGGGAATCTGCCGCCGGACGCGCTGGTTGCGCGGGGCATACATGGGAAGGGCTTCGATGGCCGCCCGCTCGGCGTCGCGGAGCCGCGCCTCGACCAGCGCCGCCAGGCTGGTGCGCTGCTTCTGGATTCGCAATCCCCAGCCGGCGTCACGCTGCAGATCGATGCAGGTCTCGATCTCCATGATCTGCTGCACGATCAGCTCGACCGACTTGGCGGCGGCGCGGGCGGCCGGCGCGCCGGCGTCGCCCTTCAGGCCGCCGATTGTCGCCAGCGCAGCATCGATGTCGGCCAGCAGCCCCTCGCCGAAGCCGGACATCTCGGAATCGCGCAGATAGCGCTCGGTCGGCTTGTCCATCACCGCCGAGATGACCCGCAGCACCATCCACGGGTAGGCCATTTGCGCGGCCAGCATTTCGAAGAAGCGCGGGCCGGCGTCCTCGGCCACGGCGACCGCATCCTTGTAGGCGATGCGCGCGCCCGCGGCGGTCTCTCCGCCGGGGTGCGCCAGCCATTCCGGCAGCCGCTGCGCGGCCTTGCGCACCACCGGCGCGATGTCGAGGCAGGCAGCGAGCAGCTCGGCTCCGTCCTTGCGCGCGGCGTCGCACGCCTCGGCCGCGACCCGGAAAGCCTCGGTGTCGCGCACGCGTATCCCCGCCGCGATGGTGGCTGTGATCTGATCCTCGGCCACGGCGACCAGATGCGCCGGCGTGTCGTGCTCGGGCGCCTCGCGGACCTGGGCGATGGCGTCGATCTCGATGTTGCGCACGCCGCGCCACAGCAGTCCCAGCACGCGGGACGGGAAGGTCAGCCGGTGCGGGTCGTCGCCGGCGCCGACGCACATCGCGCCCACCGGCTGCAGGATCATGTTTCGCAGGGTGCGATCGTAGACCTCCACCTCGACCAGGCGCTTCACGCCGCCCAGCGCGCTCGTGTCCGATGTTTCCGCAAGAGCCTGGCGCAGGCCACCGACCACGCGGTCGGGCGCGGACTCCACGAGGGTGCGGACAATGGCGATCTTGCGCTCGGACAGCGCGGACATGGGTATCGGTTCCCCGGCGAAGCGCCGTTAGTCCGCGAAGATGGCTGCTCGCGGGTTAAGGCTTTACCAAGCCTCGGCTTTTTCAGGCTTCGGCGCGGGGCAGCTCCACCGCGACAGAAAGTCCGCCTAGCGTGGAATCAGCCAGCGTCAACGATCCCCGATAGGCGCGGGCCAGTTCGTCGATGATCGACAGGCCAAGGCCCGATCCCGGCGCGTTCTCGTCGAGGCGCGCCCCTCGGCGGATCACCTCCTCACGCCGGTCTGGCGGCAGCCCAGGGCCATCGTCCTCGACCGTCAGCCGCAGACGCTCGGGACCGGCGGCCACGGCGCGCACCCTGATCCGACGACGCCCGAACTTGCCGGCGTTCTCCATGGCGTTGCCGGCGATCTCCATGAAGTCCTGGCGCTCGCCCGCGAACCAGAGGTCGTCCGCCGCGTCCCAGTCGATCTCGATTCCCTTGTCGCCGAAGATGCGCTCGAGGGTGCGCGACAGCTCGTCCAGCACCTCGGCGACGGACGTGCGCTCACCCTGGCCTTGGCTTCGGGCCGCCGCGCGCGCCCGGCGCAGGTGGTGGTCAACCTGCTGCCGCATCACCTCGGCCTGCCGGGTGACGACGTCGGCGAGCGGTCCCGGCCGTTGGCTGCTCTCGGTGATCATGACCGAGATCGGAGTCTTCAAGGCGTGCGCCAGATTGCCGACGTGCGTGCGTTGCCGCTCGACGGTCTCCTGATTGTGAGCCACGAGGGCGTTCAGTTCGTCGGTCAGGGGAAGCAGTTCGGACGGATACGCGCCGGCGAGGCGCTCGGATTTGCCGCGACGCACCTCGGCGACCTCGTCCCCCAGGCGGAACAGCGGTTGCAGGCCCACCCGCACCTGCACGATGACCGCGACGATCAGGCCGACGCCGAGGATGGCGAAGGCGACGGCGGTCGTGGTGAAGAAGTTCCGCACGTCGCGGTCGATCGGCCGCCGATCTTCGGCGGCGATGAACACCAGCGGCGCGTCGCGACCCGGCAGACTGGTCCAGCGCGCCACGACGCGCAGCCGCTCGCCCGGCTGGACGCCGGGCGCGTTGAAGGCGATCGGCTTGCGGGGGTTGGCGCGCAGGCGTTCCGGCAGGTCGGTGGGGATCTGGAGCGAGGAGTCCCACAAGGAGCGCGAGGGCACCAAGCTTCGGACGCCACCGCTCGGCAGCGGCTCGGCGATGTCCCAATAGCGACCGGAATAGGCCCGCAGGGCGCGCTGGTCGGTCAGCGCGGGCGCGACCACCTCGGTCCCTTCGATGGTGGAGCCCGAGATCAGATTGTCGATCAGGTCAGAGAGGCCGGCGTCGAACCGGCGCAACGCCGCCTGCTGGAAGAGGAGCGCCAGCACGACCGCGGCGATCACCAAGGCGGCGAAACTCCACCCGACGGCCAGCAGAGCCAGCCGGCGGGCGAGCGATGGACGTGTGAGCCCCCCGGGGAGCCTCAAGGCCGTCTCACGACTGCGCAGCCTCCGCGTCGACCTCGTCGGCCGGACAGGTCAGCCGATAGCCGAGGCCGCGCACAGTCTCGATTCGGTCGGCGCCGATCTTCTTACGGACCCGGCCGATGAACACCTCGATGGTGTTCGAGTCGCGGTCGAAATCCTGGTCGTAGAGATGCTCGACCAGCTCGGTGCGGCTGATGACCCGACCCTGGTGCATCATCAGGTAGTGCAGCAGGCGGTACTCCAGCGACGTGAGTCGGAGCGGCTCGCCGTTGACGCTGGCGCGGGCCGCCCGCGGATCGAGCCGCAGTCCGCCGCAGGATAGGTTCGGTGTCGCGTGGCCGGCCGAGCGGCGCAGAAGAGCCCGCAGGCGCGCCAGCAATTCCTCGGTGTGGAACGGCTTGGTCAGGTAGTCGTCGGCGCCGGCGTCGAAGCCGGCCACCTTTTCGCTCCAGGCGCCACGGGCGGTGAGGATCAGGACCGGCGTCGTCATGTTCTCGCGCCGCCAGCGCTCCAGCACCGACACGCCGTCCACCTTGGGAAGCCCCAGGTCGAGGATGATGGCGTCATAGGGTTCGGTCTCACCCAGGAACTGGGCTTCCTCGCCGTCGGGGGCGTGATCGACCGCGTAGCCGGCGTCACCCAGCGCCAGCTTCAGTTGGCGCGACAGGTCCGGATCGTCTTCGACAAGCAGGATGCGCACGTAGAGCGTCCCTTCTTCCTGGAATTCAATGAGCTCAGCCGCCCTGGCGACTGATCACCTGGCCGGTTTCGGCGTCCACCACGAACACCACGACCCGACCGTTCTCCATCTGCCACTGGACGAAGTAGGCGGGCCGGCCGCCGGCGTCACCCATGGTGCTGTTGAGGTGGCGGCCGGGATAGCGTTGCGCAAGCATGCTCAAAACGCGCGACAGCGGCACTTGGCGCCCGGCCCGATCCTGGCCGCCGCCGGTCAGCACCATCATGCTGCGGTCGTGCGCCTCCGCAACGACCGGGGTCGTCATGGCCGCAGCGAGGACGGCGAGGGCGAAAATGCGTTTCATGCAACCTGTCTTACGCTCAGGCGACTGAACCCGGGCTGAACGCCGGGCTCAGGCTTCCTTAGCTCAAGCACGGCGCTTCGGCGAATAGGGCCGCTTGGCCTTCTGCTCCTCGGCGAATGCCTCCAGCGCCGGATCCGCGCCTTCCGGCAGGGTCACGACCAGGCGCGCGAACAGGTCGCCCCGATGTCCGCGCGTGTCGGACAGGCCCCGGCCTTTCAGACGCAGGCGTGCGCCGGTGTTCGAGCCCTTGGGCACGGTGATGTTGACCGGCCCGTCGGGCGTGGGCGCCTCCACCTTGCCGCCCAGCACCGCATCGTAGAGCGTCACCGGCAGGTCCATGACCAGCGCGTCGTCCTCGCGCCTATAGATGGGGTGCGGCTTGACGGCGATCTCGATGAACGCGTCGCCCGCGCCCGAGCGGCCGGGCGAACCCTGCCCCTTGAGCCGCAGTGTCTGGCCCGTCTGCGCGCCCTTCGGGATGGTGACGTCGATGGTGCGTCCGTCCGAGAACGCGATCCGCTGCTTGCCGCCCAGGATCGAGTCGACCAGGTCGATGTCCAGCTTCGCCCGCACGTCCGCGCCGCGCTGCGAGAAGCCGCCAAAGCCGCCGCCCATGCCGCCGTTTCGGCCGCCCCGGCCGCCGCCGAACATCTCGCCCAGGATATCGCCCAGATCGGCGCCCTCGAACGTCTCGCCGCGGAAGCCGCCGCCTCGCTGGCCGAAGCCGCCCTGCCCAGGGCCGCCTGGCCCCCAGGGCCCGCCGCCGAATCCGCCCGGCGCCGTCTCCCGCCCGTCGGCGTCGATCAGGCCGGCGTCGAACTTCTTGCGCTTCTCGGCGTCGCCCACGATGTCGAAGGCGGCGCTCACCTTCTTGAAGCGCTCCTCGGCAGCGGCGTTGCCGGGATTGGTGTCGGGGTGATTGGCCTTGGCGAGCTTGCGGAACGCCTTGCGGATCTCGTCCGCCGACGCCGTCCGGGAAACGCCCAGCTCCTGATAGGGGTCGCGCGCCAAGCTCGTCAGAATCCTC